>CANQHH010000034.1 GCA_947623615.1 uncultured Clostridia bacterium
ACATTCGTCCAGTCAGCCCCAATGCAGAAACTCGTCAGAAGTTTCTGTGGAACCGTCGGAGTATGTCCGAACAGTTCTCTTCACTGTTGCGAGGGAATGACCTTCGCAAACAGCGAGAAACTTCTGAGTTTCATAGGTCTTAGTGGACACTAAAGACCGAGACGAGGACTCTAACGACCTTTTCAGCTCCGCAATCTGTTGCGGAGACAGATTTTCAAATGGCATATAAACCTCCTGTTCTACCTGAAAAGATGTGCCACTCTTTGGTGGCTATCTGTATTTTATATTATATCATTTTTTGTATATTATGTCAATTTTTGTCAATTATGTTAATATAGTTTCTAAAAAATATTTTTCGCATTCAACAAATTTTTCTCTTCCACATGTTCTAATATGAATATACATTTTTCCATCTCCGGAATCATGTCATTATACAACTGTGCATCTATTTCCCCTTTTATCAAATGCAACTGTGTTTCTATTTTTTCCAATTCAGTATGTTCAATGTAAAATGCAAGTTTTTCTTGCATTTCACGCCATTCGTCTTTTATATTGTTCATTTTTTTAACCATTTCTTCATTATCCTCTTTTTGAGCTAATTCTCTTAGTTCACTTAATTGCATATTTATTCTATTTGTACAATCTTTAGTATACCCTTGTGTTATAACTTCTCCAATAGCAACAAAAAGCACAATTAAAATTACTATAATCCACTCTTTCCTCATATTTACCTCTTTTTTTCATTTTTTTGTTGACAAAATATTTGGCCCTTACCATCTAAAGTCACCAATAAAGCTTGTTCAGGTTCAAATCCGAATTTGTTTACCTGTTTTTTTAACCAGTTGTAATCTTTTTCAATTAGTTTCAAATTATCATACATCACTTTTCCATCTATTACTAAATCATACGGAATTCCTTCATATTCAGGCATTATATCAAAATCTTCTGGGATTGTAGTTCTTTTATTTGGTTTTTGTATTACTGTTACCTCTCCACTTGTTTCCAATATAGCATACTCAACATCTCCAATATTAACAATGTCTTTTCCTCTTAATCTTTCTTGCAACTCATTTATTGTAAATCTTTCTTTTTGCAATACCTTTTCATCAATTTTTCCTCTATATATCAAAATCGATGGCTTTCCACATACAATTTCTCTTGCTTTCATACTTTTCATATTCATTATAGAAATCAATAAATGCATTATTAATAATCCAAATATTGGTATTATTCCGTTTGTTATTGGAATTCCTGGGTCTGTCATTGGTATTGATGCTAAATCTGCTATCATTATTGATATAGCTAATTCAAATGGTTGAAGTTGACCTATTTCTCTTTTCCCCATTAATCTCATTACTAATAATACAATTATGTATAAAATTATTGCTCTTATAAATGTAATTAACATTTCTATCACCTATTTTTTATTTTTAATTATATTTTTATCAAAAAATAAAAAATTATTCATATTTGCAATATTTTGTATATAATAATTTGAATAATATATGTTTTTTAGCCAATAATATTAATAGTATCAAAAATGATTTTGATAATTTTTATGATATTCAATATATCTTAAGGAGGTCTATTATGGAGAATAGTCAGTCAAATAGCCAATCAAGCGGAAATACATCTACAGCTGGACAAATAATTGGTAGACTTATAACTGCTGCAATAGTTCTTGCAATTACTGCATTTTTCACACCAGGATTTCAAATAAATGGTATTTGGTCTTTAGCTGTTGCTGCTATTGTTCTTACTGTTATAGATTATCTTATCACAAAATTTACAGGTTTACATGCTAGTTCTTTTGGAAAAGGATTTGTAGGTTTTGTACTTTCAGCAATTGTATTATATGTTACTCAATATTTTGTTGCTGGATATACAGTATCTTGGATGGCTGCTATAGTTGGTGCTATTGTTTATGGTGTAGTTGATTACTTTTTACCTGGTGAACAACAATAGCCAAACAAAAAACACACTAACATGCTAGTTAATGTGTTTTTTGTTTTATTTAATCATCGTTTTCAAATTGAGAATTATATAATCTTGCATAACTTCCATTTTTTGCAAGCAATTCATCATGTGTACCCTTTTCCACAATATCACCATTTTCCATAACTAATATCATATCCGCATTTTTTATTGTAGATAATCTATGAGCTATTATGAAACTGGTTCTTCCTTTCATTAAATTATCCATTGCTGATTGTATTCTAAGTTCTGTTCTTGTATCTATTGAACTTGTTGCCTCATCTAAAATTAATACCTTTGGATTAGTTAAAATAACCCTTGCTATTGTAAGTAACTGCTTTTGCCCTTGCGATACATTACTTGATTCCTCATTCAATATCATGTCATACCCATTTGGAAGTGTTTGTACAAAATGATGTACACGTGCAGACCTTGCAGCTTCTATTATTTCTTCATCTGTCGCATCAGGTTTACCATATTTAATATTATCCTTTACGCTTCCTTCAAATAGCCATGTTTCTTGAAGTACCATTCCAAAAATACTACGTAAATTACCTCTTGTAAAATCTTTTATATTATGACCATCAACTAAAATCTCTCCACTATTTACATCATAAAATCTCATTAGTAATTTTACCATGGTACTTTTTCCAGCACCTGTAGGACCAACAATAGCTACCTTTTGTCCCTCTTTTACATCACAACTAAAATCATTTATAATTATTCTGTCGTCTGTATATCCAAATTTAACATTTTTGAACTCAATATTTCCTTTTATTGTCGATATGTCAATATCACCTTTAGATGTATCTTTTTCTTCCTCTTCTTCTAAAAATTCAAACACTCTCTCAGACGCTGCTATCATCGACTGTAACATAGCAGAAATTTGTGCTATTTGATTGATTGGCTGTATAAACTGCTTATTATATTGAATAAATGATTGAATATTTCCTACTGTAATTGTTCCTTGTATTGCTAAATATCCTCCCAATATAGATATTGCTACATAACCAACATTACCAACAAAATTCATAATTGGATGCATTAATCCTGATATAAATTGCGATTTCCATGCTGAACGATACAATTCATTGTTCAACTCATTAAACTGCTTTATAGCTCTTTCTTCACAATTAAATATTTTTACAATATTTTGCCCACTAAATGTTTCTTCTACATCTCCATTCACATGTCCTAAATAATCTTGCTGTCTTTTAAAATATTTTTGTGACTTTCCAACAATCTTCTTTACTAAAAGACCTGTAATTGGCAATATAACCATCGACACTGCTGTCATTGTTATGCTTATAGAAAGCATCATTACTAATATTCCTATAATCGTGCAAATTGCTGTAATAATTTGAGTAATACTTTGGTTTAAATTTTGAGATAATGTATCTACATCATTTGTTATTATAGATAAAACCTCTCCATTTGTTTTTTTATCAAAATAATTCATTGGTAATTTATTAATCTTTTTAGCTATATCATTACGAAGTTTATATGTTATTTTTTGAGATACTCCTGTCATTATAAATCCTTGAGTATATCCAAAAATTGTACTTAAACCATATAAAGTTAAAATAGTTAGTAAAATCTGTGCAATTTTTTCAAAATTTATTCCGCTTCCACCTGAAATTTTACTTACAATTCCATTAAAAATTTCTGTTGTCGCATCACCTAATATCTTTGGACCTAATATTGTAAAAACTGTACTTCCAACTGCAAAAATTAAAACTAATATTATTCTCCATTTATACTCTAACAAATAATTTTTTATTAGTTTTTTTGTTGTTCCTTTAAAATCTTTTGCTTTTTGTACATTTCCAATACCGCCTCTCATCGGTCCTCTTCTTATAGGAGGTCTTTGATTCATTTCTTCAGCCATTATTCCAACTCCTCCTTTGATAATTGTGATAGTGCAATTTGTCTATATGTTTCACAATCTGCCATTAATTCTTTATGTGTACCTTTTCCTACTATTTTACCTTCATCTAACACAATAATTTGATTTGCATTTAAAATCGTATTAATTCTTTGTGCAACAATAATTACTGTTTTATTTTCTGTTCTTTCTTTCAATGCTTCACGCAAATTACTATCTGTCTTGTAATCTAAAGCAGAAAAACTATCATCAAAAACAAATATTTCTGGATCTTTTGCTATTGCTCTCGCTATTGATAATCTTTGTTTTTGACCTCCAGACACATTGCTTCCTCCTTGTGCAATTTCCGAATTATATTTATTTGTTTTTTCTTCTATAAATTCTGTTGCCTGTGCAATTTCTGCAGCCATTTTCATTTGCTCATCTGTTATATTTTCATCTGCATATTTTATGTTTGATGCAATTGTTCCTGAAAACAATGTACCCTTTTGTGGTACAAAACCTATTACTTTTCTCAGGTCTTTTTGTAAAACTTCTTTTACATTTACTCCGTCTACTAAGACTTCGCCTTCTGTAACATCATAAAATCTTGGTATCAAATTTACTATTGTGGATTTTCCACTTCCTGTACTACCTATTATTGCCGTTACTTCTCCTGGGTTTGCCGTAAAACTAATATCATGTAATAAATTTTTATTAGCTCCTGGATATGCAAAATTAACATTTCTAAACTCAACTATTCCTTTTTTATTTTCATCTAGTTTTTTTGGTTCTTTTGGATCTTTTATACTTATTTCCTTTTCTAAAACCTCATTTATACGTTTTGCAGAAACTGATGCTCTTGGTAACATAATTGAAATCATAGAAATCATTAAGAAGCTCATAACAATTTGCATTGTATATTGTATAAATGCCATCATGTCTCCTACTTGCATAACACCATCTTCAATATTATGGCCTCCTACCCAGACAATAAGTAAAGATATTCCATTCATAACTAACATAAGTGATGGCATCATTAAACTCATTGCTCTATTTACAAACACGTTAGTTTTCATTAAATTTTTATTTGATACATCAAACCTATCTTCTTCCTCTTTTTCTTTATTAAATGCTCTAATAACAGGTATACCTGTTAAAATTTCACGTGATACTTTGTTTAATCTATCAATTAAATCTTGCAATTTTTTAAATCTAGGCATTGCAACTATAAATAGTGTTAAAACAATAGTTATTACAGCTAACACTGCTATACCTATTACCCACGCCATAGAAACATTGCTTGTAGTAAGAACCTTGAAAAAGCCTCCGAATCCCATAATTGGTGCATATACAACCACCCTAAACAACATTGCCATTAACATTTGTATTTGTTGTATATCGTTTGTTGTACGTGTAATAAGTGAAGCTGTAGAAAAATCTCTAATTTCTTTTGTAGAAAAGCTTAATACCTTTCTATATACCTTTTCTCTTAATGTTGCTCCTAATCTTGCTCCTACTCTTGAAGATAATAACATTATTACAACTGCAGCTGACATACTTACTAAAGCAACTCCTAACATTTGCGCTCCAGTAAGTAGTAAATATCTTATCTGATAACTTTCTAAATCTATTCCAATAGATTCATATTCCATTTTTATAGCTTGAATTGCAGCCTGTGATATTATACTTTCTGGCATTTGTTCTAATTGTTCTCCAGACATATTACTCATTTGGCTATTTACTGATGTTTGCATTTTTTGCCCATATACAGCTAGTAACAATTTAGAAATTATATCTTCTAGTTCCTTTTGTTGTCCATCATCTAATTTATTTCTTATATACAAGCCTTCATCTTTTATTGCAGGATATTTTTTTAAATATTTCTCATAGTCCTTATCTGAAAGATTGTCTTTTGAAATATATGTATAACTATTTTTTATAATTTCGTTATTATTGGAAATCATCAATATTAAATTCATTGTTTCAGCCTTCATTACTTCTGGTGACGCACTTTCTATACCATTTTGCTGAATACCTACATTTACTATTTTAGAAGTATACTCAGGCAATGCTAAATCTGTAGCTGCTTGCAAGCATAAAAGCATTACAATAAATACAACAGAAAGCCATGTTTTCTTTAAGTTTTTTAATAATTTTAACATTTTTCCTCCTTGCATATTTTATATCTTTATCATTAAAGATATATTTTATTTCTTTTTCATAATATTGTCAACTATGAAGTCTCAGTTTTCATGATAAATTTACAAACCCATAATTCTAATATGCAAATTTTTGTTTCGTATTCTATTGACTTTCGGCTTAATTACCTGTATAATTTTGTATGCAGTAAAGAAAAATATAGTATTATTTTAGTGTGTCAATTTTTATTGACATTTTTATATTGCTAAAATCATAATATATATAATCCATACTTAGCAATGCAAGGAGGTGTTTTATGGAATTAATTCTCGATGTTGTAAATTCATTTTGGTTTCAATCTATTTTTAAATTAATACTAGGTTTCGTATTAGCTGGAATTATCGGATTAGAAAGATCTTCATGGAACAAACCAGCTGGTTTTAGAACACATTCACTACTTGGTATTAGCTCTGTTTTAATGATGTTATGTGGTGAATATATGGCACAGAAATATAATAATTTAATTGATCCTTCAAGAATTTCTGCCCAATTATTGTCTGGTATAGGTTTCATTGGTGCTGGAACAATTTTAAGAGACGGATTCAATGTAAAAGGATTAACCACAGCAGCCGCACTTTTATCTGTTACATGTATTGGCTTAAGTATTGGCGCTGGTTTCTACTTAGGTGGAATAGTAACAACATTTATTGTTTATGTTATTTTATCTTATTCATATAAATTATCTGATAAATTAGAACATTTTACCATGATGACATTAAAAATAGAAATATCACAAAATACAAATGAAGTCTTATCATCTATTGAAAAACTATTAAGCAAATATCATGTAGAAATAAAACAAATTAAAAGGCCTGACAAAGATGATGATGATAATGGTAGCGAAACAGTTATAATCTCTGGTCAATATGACAGAGTTGGTTTTAATAAAAATGAATTATTACATAACATTACATCTTTAAAAAATGTTAAAGAACTTGTTGAAGAATAGAATATTTTTAAAACAAAAAATAAACCAAAATTGTTAAATTTATTATCTAACGATTTTGGTTTAATTTTATATATTTATTATTGTATTTCTTTATTATAAACCTTTTCCTCTAAGAACTTTTTAAGCCATCTTCCTAAAGGATCAAATATAAGTTTTAATATAATTGTTACTATTGTAGTAACTGCAAGATTAATTCCAAACATTACTAATATTTTAAAATACCATTGTGATATATTAACATGATCTACTATCCAGAATAATACTGAACTACCAACTCCCTGTGCAAGGAAAACATATATAGAATTTTGCCCTATTTTACTTATTATATTAGGCTTACATTTTCCAAAGAATTTTTTTAAAAAGATTGCTATATATACTCCAAATAGTGACCATAACATAAATATGAAATTTGGTGGAAATTTATTACTTTCTATCTGAAGCACATTAAAATCAGTAGTTTTACTAATAGTAAAAATTGCTAATATAGTTGCAACAAATAAACTGATAAATACTTTTAAAGACATAGTTTTATCTTTTACATGATATCCTAACATATAGAAAAATAAATAAAACATGGCACTACTTAACTCAATTCCTATATTTATTTTTCCTATACTACTAAACTTAAATGTAACCAATATTATGCCAATAAAACATAGTGATATTATGTATTTTCTAATATTTGGTTTTACTAGAGTTATAATTCCTGCTCCTAACAAACTAACAAAAAAATAATTTCTAAAAAACCATAATGAATGACTTACTCCTGTAAATGGTCTAGCATTTGGATATGTATGAAGAAACCAATTCATTAAGGTTCCAATTGTTACAGGATTATCGCTAAGTTTCAGACAATTAGAAATTTCAATTCCTATATAAATCATTGTCATAAAAATCATATATTTTATTTGAGTTATTATCATTCCTTTTATGTAATTTTTATTACTTTTACTATATGAATATGACCAACCTGCTAGAAAAAAGAACATTGGTACTTCAAATAGTATTGTAAAATTTGCAAATTCTTTTGGTACATAAGAATTACCACTATGAAATGAAGTATGTATCAAAACAACAGATATAATTGCTATTCCTTTTAACATATCTATATAGTTATTTCTACCACTTATTTTACTTCCGTCTTTATCATAACTTTCTTTTTCTAAAGTCACTGCCTCATCTTTCTTGCTCATCTTTAGCCCCTCTCTTTATTATTTCTTGTTTGTTATTTTTAAATTTTATATAGTTTTCTTATTTCCTTGAATTTTTTCTTGTAACTGTCATCAACTCTATATGAATCACATATTTTCTGTATTGATTTTCCTACTATTTCATATTTTAATGGCTTACTTTTTAAATATTCTAAAGTTTTATCTGGATTATACATTGCTAAATATGATATTAGCCAAGCCTCTGCCATTATAACATAATATTCGTTATCTTCTCTAAAAAGTTTTAATATAAGGTCAAATTTATCACTTTCTTTTGAAAACTTTGTTATAAACATAACATACGCCCATCTTCTTACAAATGGATTATCATGTTCTATATACAATTTAGCTTTTTTATATGCTAAATCAAATTCTAAACCTTTATTTACAAATTGTGGTAACTGGTCTACATGCCACCAATCTTGCAATTTATCAAAATTTTCTTCAATAAACTCAAGTTTCTTATCTATTGTATCTAACAATGCTAAAGATACTTGGAAATATGTTCTATGATATTCCTGTTTTTCTAATATAACATCTTTTAAGAAAGAAACATCTGTCTTAGATTTTATAAGTGTTTTATTGAATTTATCCACATCTTTTGTCCTATACCCATTACCTAATTTTTTAAATTCTTTCTCAAATTCTTCTATGTTCAATCTATTCTCCTTGTAATTAATACTTATTATTTAATATAACATGGTAATTGTATCTTTATTTCTTCATGTTGTCAATCTATATCTCTAAATTCTCGATTTAGTTTATTTATTGCTTTGGTTTCAATTCTTGAAACATACGAACGTGAAATTCCCATCATTTGTGCTATTTGATTTTGAGTTCTTGGCTTATTCCCATCTAATCCAAACCTCAATTCCAATATTGTTTTTTCTCTTAATTTCAACACTTCTTTCATTTTTAAATATAATTTTTTTATTTTAAATTTTAAATCTACCTCTTCTTCAATACTTCTATCATTATTTTCTAATACTTCTTGTAATGTTACTGTATTATCATCTTTGTCCTTTCCTATCGGATCATCTAAATATACTTCTGCTCCTAATTTTTTTGTACTACGTAAATGCATCAAAATCTCATTATCTATGCATCTTGAAACATATGTAGCAAGTCTTACTCCCTTAGAAGATTCAAAACTATTTATTCCTTTTATAAGTCCTATTGTACCTATTGATATTAAATCATCTTGTTCAATATTGGTTGTACTATATTTTTTGCATATATGTGCAACTAATCTCAGATTTCTTTCTATCAATATATTTCTTGCATCTTCATCTCCATTTGCCATTTGCTCTAAGCACTCTTTTTCTTCCTCTATAGTTAATGGCTCTGGAAATAAAT
Source organism: uncultured Clostridia bacterium (assembly GCA_947623615.1). Classification (GTDB taxonomy): domain Bacteria; phylum Bacillota; class Clostridia; order TANB77; family CAG-508; genus CALXVA01. The sequence goes on from CANQHH010000034.1 coordinate 9,557, forward strand.
TGTTATTTGATATATACCCCACAACAAATACTGCAGATTTTAAAAAGCTCAAAAAACCTATTCCACTACAAAGTGCTACCAACATAATTGCACCTCCATTTTTCTTATAACCAAATTATATGTATAAAAAAATCAAAAGTGCCTGACCGGAATAATTTTCTTTTTTTTACATTTGTTAAAAAATTCCTCTTTTAATATATATTTTTTTATGATACAATGTTTTTAAATATTATATTTATTACAAGGAGGTGAGTTATGAAAAATCTAAAGAAGCTACTATTTTCTATTTTAATTATTAGCTGTTTTACATTTGTAGTTCCAATTTTATTTACTAATATTCCAACTAGCTCTA
>CANQHH010000035.1 GCA_947623615.1 uncultured Clostridia bacterium
AAACTCTCTTTTTCTCTTACATTTTGGAACAATTTAGAATTTGCTCCACCTCCTAATATTGCATTATACACAGATGTAGTAAACCTAGATCCATCTTCTGTTGAATTTACATCTAATCCTATTATCAATTTTCCTTGATTAACCTGCATATGCTCTATTATTACATCCTCTTCTTTTATTTCTTTTTCTTCCGTTTTTTCGTTATTAACAACATATTCTGGTTGTCGTGGCTCTAGCCCTTTTATTATCTCATTATTCTCTATTCTTTCTTTCATTTCATCTTTATTCATTATTCCTGAACAAAATATATCTATTTTGCAACTGTTTATTAGCTTTTTATAATAATCATACAATTTTTCTGATGTGATGTTTTCCAGATCTTCCACATATCCATATTTATATAAACCATATGGCTCTCCTTTAAACATTTCTTCAATACATCTATCTAAAGCATATCTTGTTTTATTATCTATTTTCGACTCTATTATTTGTTTTATATTCTCCTTCTCTCCTGCTACATATTCTTCTTTAAATTTTCCATCTTCCAACAAAGGGTTAAATACAATATCCAATAAAATATTTAAACATTTTTGAGTAAGCTCTTCTTTTTCTGGTAAAAACTCTTCACTTATAGCTTCTAAATAAAATTTTAATATATGATTATCTCCCGTTTTTTCAATTCCACAATCAAAACTTGCTCCATACATTTCCTCTAATTTTTGGCTTATTATTTCTTGCGTCTGCATACTTTGTGTACCTCTTCTTAGAACTGCTGTAAGTAATGCATCTAATGTAACATTTTCTCTTTTTAATGGTGTTGCTAAAAATATAGCATATAAATTTGTCTTAAAATTTTTCGTATTTATTGTATGAATTTTAATTCCATCTTTAATTTTCTCAGCGTTATAATTCATGTTTATCTTCCTTTCTTTTTATTATTTATATTATTATAATATATTTCGGAAAAAATATACAATACAAAAAAAAACAAATAAGAAAAATATATATTTTTCTTATTTGTTTTAGATTATCAATATGCTAAAAAGAGTATATTAATATACCCTTTTTAACTATATTTTATTAAAATTTTCTTTTTCTTGCTGCCTCTGATTTTTTCTTTCTTTTTACACTTGGTTTTTCATAGTGCTCTCTTTTTCTAACTTCTTGCAAAACTCCATTTCTAGCACATTGTCTTTTAAAGCGCTTTAGAGCTTCTTCTATATTTCCATTATTAACTTTAACCTCTGACACTTACATTCCCCTCCTTCCAGTATTACACCTCTAAGTGTGGGATTTTATTTTCCTAATATGTACTTAGTTTGTACTCTTCTTATGAACGAATATAATTATATCTTAATTTATTGTTTTTTGTCAATACTGGTGGAAGTTTTTGTTAAATTATTTTTTCAAATTGCTAATTGTACAATTTTTTGTTCTTTCATACATCTATGTACATCTAGTATTCTTTGATTTTCTGAGCCTCTAAATTTTAAAGTTGGATTTTTCTTTTCTTGCTCAAATCTTCCATCAACTAGTACATCTATATTATCTAACATTTCATTTGTTATATCATCATTTCTTTCTTTTAACTGCTCCATCGTATACCCTGTATAACACCATACATTAAAATTTGGTTTTGCTTTTTTTAGGTCTTTTACAAAGTCTAGCACCTCTGCTATGTTTTGCTTACATAGTGGCTCTCCTCCACTTATTGTTATTCCTTTTAAAATTGAATTTTCTGAAACTCTATCTATTATCGCTTGTTTATTAAATTCTTCTCCATAATTATAATCTTGTGCTACTTTATTGTGACATCCTGGACAATTATGTGGACATCCACTTACAAACAATACAGCTCTCCAGCCTAAACCATTTGATATACTTTCATCATAAAATCCTGCCATTTTCATATTATTGTCCTCCTAATTTTTCTAACCTAATCCTGTGTGTGTTACTCTATCTTTTAATTCTGATAATTTCCCTGAATTCCAACGTGATGTTGTTCCAACTAAATATCCTGTAATCCTTTGTATAGTATCTATTTCTTCACTTCCACATACTGGGCAAACTTTTAAATCTGCATCTGCATTTTCAAATCCACAATGCATACATCTTGATCTTGTATGATTTACACTTCCATATCCCATATTATATTTATCCATTAAATCAACTACAGCTTCTATACTTTCTGGGTTGTGTGTTGCATCTCCATCTAACTCTATATAGAAAATATGTCCTCCTCTTGTCATCTCATGATATGGTGCTTCTATTTTTGCTTTATGTTCTGCTGTACATTTATACCATACTGGAACATGGTTGCTATTTGTATAATATTCTCTATCTGTAACACCTAATATTGTTCCATATTGCAATTTATCCATTTTAGTGAATCTTCCAGATAAGCCCTCTGCTGGTGTTGCTAAAACAGAGAAGTTTAAATCATATCTGTCTGCAAATCCTTTTACTAAATCTCTTAATTCTTCTATTATTTCTAATCCTAATTTTTGTGCTTCTTCTGATTCTCCATGATGTTTTCCTGTAAGCACTGTTAAACATTCAGCAAGACCTATAAATCCTATTCCTAAAGTTCCATGCTTTAATACTGGCTCTACTCTATCAAATGGTTTTAGTTTTTCACTTTCTACCCATAATCCAGACATTAAAAGTGGAAATTGTTTTGCTACTGCTGTACATTGAAATTTATATCTATCATATAATTGTCTTGCAGCAACTCCTGCATATTGCTCTAATTTTTGCATAAATATTTTCTTTACATTCTTTTTATAAGTTGCTGTCATGTGCTCTTCTGAGCCTCTTCCTAGCTCGAATTGTATACCTGTTTTTTCTTGAGCCTCTAATGCTGATTCTATTGCTATTTTAGGGAAATTCATTGTAGTAAATGATAAGTTTCCTCTTCCTATTGATGTAGATTCTCCAAATCTATCCTCATATACTCTTGTTCTGCATCCCATTGTTGCACATTCATGTATATATCTCTTTGGATCTTTTGCATCCCATTTTTCATTTTGGTTAAATGTTGCATCTAAATTTATAAAGTTAGGGAAAAATCTTTTAGCTGTTACTGAACATGCATATTTGTATAAATCATAATTTCTATCCTCAGGTAAATAATTTACTCCTCTTTTCTTTTTCCATATTTGTATTGGGAATATAGGTGTTTCATTATTTCCTACTCCTCTTTCTGTTGATAATAATAATTCTCTTATAATGCATCTTCCCTCTGCTGATGTATCTGTTCCATAGTTTATTGAACTAAATACAACTTGATTTCCTCCTCTTGAATGAATTGTATTCATATTATGTATAAATGCTTCCATTGATTGATGTACTCTTCCAACTGTATTGTTTATAGCTTCTTGAATATATCTATCATCATCTTTTAATCCATCTAAAGGTTTCTTTATATAATCTTTTATATCATAATCATGCAAATGAGATAAATCTTTATCTATAAATTCTGCAATTTTATCAATTTCTTCTTTAAAAGTCATACGTACATATGGTGCTAAATAAAAGTCAAACGCTGGTATTGCTTGTCCTCCATGCATTTCGTTTTGTACTGTTTCCATAGAAATGCATCCTAATATACTTGCTGTTTCTATTCTTTTTGCTGGTCTTGATGAGCCATGTCCTGCTTTAAATCCTTCTTTTAAAATTTTATCTAATGGATGTTGTAAACATGTTAATGATTTTGTTGGGTAATAGTCTTTATCATGAACATGTATATATCCATCTTTTACAGCTTGTCTAGCTTCATTTGATAATAGGAAATCATCTACAAATGGTTTTGTTGTTTCTGATGCGAACTTCATCATCATTCCTGCTGGTGTATCTGCATTCATATTAGCATTTTCTCTTGTTACATCATTTGCTTTTGCTCCTATAATATCTAAAAACACTTCTTTAGTTTTTGATTTTCTAGCAACATCTCTATTATATCTATATGTTATATAACTTTGTGCGACCTCTTTTCTTGATGATGCCATTAATTTTTTCTCTACTACATCTTGTATTTCATAAACTGTCGCTTGTGTCTTATCTTCTAATTGCTTTTGCACACTTGCTGCTATTTTATTCGCTAAATCAACATCTACACCTCCTGCTGTTTGCGACATAGCTAATGTAATAGCCTTTACAATTCTTTCTGGATTAAATTCTACTACTCTTCCATCTCTTTTTATTACTTGCATTTTTAATACCCCCTAAGCTTTATATTTTATCTATGTAAACTCTGTTACCAGAGATATCTTTCGTATATTATTAATTCTTTTGTACTATTTTTATCTCCAATCAATTTTGTGAGCTTATTTTATATCATAGATTTAATAATGTCAAACGTACATGAGTTATGTTATTTACGGCTGTAAGCGTTGAGCCGACAGAGGATTTCATTTATTGTCTTTTTGTCGATTATGTCTTTTAGTCATATCGTACGTTTTTTCGCCTCATTTTTCGGAACTTTTTTTCAATATTACAAAATTGTTACAAAATTGTTACAATTTAATTACAAGAATTAATCTGTTTTTATATCCTATGAAACACATAGATAAAATTAAATATTACATCTAAAATGGGAGCTTTTCTCTTAAAATATAGGTTTAAAAGAAGCTTTCTATTGGGTAAAGTTGAAAAATTATTTTTTTTAATGTATAATTATATATAGTTGTTTAGGAGGTAATTATGGATAAAATTGCAATCATCTCTGATGTACATGGTAACATCACTGCATTAAGAACCGTTATAGCAGATATTGAATCAAAAAATATTAAACATATATACTGTCTTGGCGATAGTGTTGTAAAAAGTTGCAATTCAGATTTAGTTATAGATTTATTACGTGAGAAATGCGAAGTTATGATAAAAGGAAACTGTGATGAAACTATTTGCAGACCTAATGTTCCCAAGGGTAAGTTTTGGACAAGGGACAAGATTGGAGAGGAACGTGCAAATTATATATATAATTTACCAGTTTCATACGAATTTTACATGAGTGGATATTTGATAAGACTTTTCCACTCTTCTCCGTTTGGACTTAATTATATATATAATCCCATGTATTCAAATAAAGATACAATTTATGCAGATACAGAACTTAGTAATCCATTAAGTTTATTTGAGAACACATCTTTTATTGGTAAAACACAAGATGACCCAATTCCTGATATTGTAGGTTATGGTCACATACATACACCTAATATCTTCAGAGCTGGAAATAAAACTATCTTCAACACAGGAAGTGTTGGGAGACCAATAGAAATGTTAAATAATAATATTTATGATGAAAACAATAAATTTTCTACAGTTTCATCATATATTATATTAGAGGGCAATTTGAATTCAAAAACTCTTAGTTCTATTAGTATTAATTTAATAAGATTACCTTATGATGTTGAAAAAGAAGTAGAACTTTTACGTGCTTCTGATTTACCTAGTAAGGAAAGAATTATTAAAGAATTAAATAGTGCTGCTAATTGTCGTTAATTTATATTGGAAGGATTTATTATGGAAGATAAACTGACAAAAGCTAAAAACATTTTAATAAAATATAATCAGGAACATTTAATTCAATTTTATGATGAGTTAGATAAAGATAAACAGGATTTCTTAATTGATCAAATATTATCAATTAATTTTGAGAAAATCTTAAATTTATATGAAAAGAAATCTAAAATTGATATGAATGAAAGCATAGAAGAAATAGAGCCTTTACCTTATACAGATAAAAACAAAATTCCTGAAGACTTATATAACTCATACTGTAAAATAGGTGAAAACACCATTTCATCAAAAGAATTCGCTGTTATTACATTGGCTGGCGGGCAAGGTTCTAGACTTGGTTTTAAAGGGCCAAAAGGGACCTTTGAATTAGATACCAAACCTAGAAAATCTTTATTTGAAATTCTATGTGATTACTTAAAAGAAGCATGTTGTAAATTTGATATTACTATTCCTTGGTATATTATGACTAGTAGCGAAAATCATGAGGCTACAGTTAAGTTTTTTAAAGAACATGATTTTTTTGGATATGATGAAAATAATATTTTCTTTTTCATTCAAGAAAATTTGCCACTTATTGATATTGATAAAAAATTGGTTTTAGAAGAACTACACAAAATAAAAGTTGCATCTAATGGTAATGGAAATCTATTTAAATCATTAAAAAAATATAATATTATAGATGCTCTTGAAAAAAACAATATTAAATGGGTATTTGTTGGAGGTGTAGATAATGTTCTATTAAATCCTCTAGATCCTTTATTTTTAGGAATTACTATAGATTCAGGAAATCATATATCTTCTAAAACCTTATTTAAAGATAACCCTGAAAGTACGGAATGGATATTCGCTAAAACAAAAAACAAACCAGGTATTGTTGATTGCGAAAATTTTGCTTCTGAAGTTTCTAAAATAAAAGATGCAAATGGTAATTATTTATACAGAGAAACTAATATGTTAGCTCATATTTTTAGTATAGATGCTTTAAAACACATGCAAAATAAGACTTTACCATATCACCGTGCTTTTAGAAAAAGTGCATTTGTAAATTATGAGGGTATGAAACAAGTTCCAGAATCACCTAATATTTATAAGTTTGAGCAATTTGTTTTTGATGCATTTTCTGAATTTGATAATATTACTCTTTTAAGGGTAAATGCAGATGAGGAATTTGCACCTATTAAAGATTTTAATGGACCTTATAACCCAGAAATAGCACAAAAACTATATGAAAAAAATGTATTACATATTGAAAGTAATGATGATGATTGAGCCTAAATACAGGCTCATTTTTCTTACATAATTGCTTTAATATGATGCAATTTTATCTTTTTATTTATATATACTTCTATTGCATCTATTCTTATATTTTCCTTTTCTAAATGATTTAAAAATATATACTGGTTTGCCGTTTTACATATATGATTTAATTTTTTCATATCTATTGCATCAATTGGCTTTCCATACAAATTATTTGTCCTAGATTTAACCTCTACAAATACTAACTCTTTACTTTTAATATCTTTTGCAATTATATCTATTTCTCCAAATCTTGACATATAATTTCTTTGTAAAATTACATATCCACTATCAATTAAATACTTTGTTGCTATTTCTTCACCTAAATTTCCTATCTCTTTATTTTTCATTTTTTCCTACTTTTCTATCAATGAATATCTATTACCTTGATGATATTTTACATATCCTTCTAATTCTAGCATTGTTAATATATTATTAACTTCTGATATGTCTTTCTTACTCTTCCAACTTATTTCATCTACTGTCATCGGTATATTGGCTAATGAATTATATATTTTTCTATATTCTTTTTTTATTCCACTTTTTATGTTTTTATCATTTACTATATTTTTCGTTTTTTTCTCTATATTCAATTTATCTAATATATCGTCAACACCTGTAACCAGTGTTGCTCCCTCTTTTATTAGTTTATTTGTTCCAACTCCTTTACTATTATCTAAATTACTTGGTATGCAAAATAGAGGTTTCTTTTGCTGTATTGTATGTCTAGCTGTTATTAAACTGCCACTTCTAAGCTCAGCCTCTACAATTAATGTTGCCTGTGCAATACCACTTATAATTCTATTTCTTTTTGGGAAATTAGTAGACTTTGTTTTCTCTTTTGGTGAATATTCTGTAACAATACAACCTCCATTTTCAATTATTTCATAAAATAACGGCTTATTTTCTTCAGGATATATATCTTCGAATCCACCAGCTAAAACTGCAATTGTTTTACCACAATCAGACTTTGCTCCAATATGTGATGCCTTATCAATTCCAATAGCCATGCCACTTACTATGCATATTCCATTTGCCGATAATTCTTTACTAAACTTTATTGCCTGCTCCCATCCATACATTGTGCATTTTCTCGATCCTACCATTGCTATACTATTATTATTTAAAATATTATAATTCCCTTCTACATATATTTTTAAAGGATAATTCTTTATTTTCAATAACCTTTGAGGATATATTTTATCTGTGCAATTTATTACTTTTATAACCTTCCCCTCCTATCCAAATTAATATAAGTTATTTATTACGTTCCTTACTGTCGGCTCTAACAAGCCTCCAAACTGCGCGTCACTCCATAAATAATTATATTAATTTGATTCAGATACTAGTTTTCCCAATATTTCTTATCTAAATTTCTATACTGTATAGCTTCTGCCACATGATTTTTTAAGATATTTTTACTTTGTTCTATATCAGCTATAGTTCTTGCAACTTTTAATATTCTCGTATATGCTCGTACTGACAATTTTAATTTTTCAAATGCAAGCTTTAAAATCTGTCGTCCTTGATTATCTAAAACACAATATTTTTCTATTAGTTTTGCATTCATCTCTGCATTTGAATATATATTATATTTTTTATATCGCTCCTTTTGTATACTTCTAGCTATGTTTACTCTATTTTTTACTTCTTTAGACGTTTCTAATTTTTTATCTTGAATTATTGAATTATATTTTACATAAGGAACTTCTATTTGTATATCTATTCTATCTAACAAAGGTCCACTAATTTTGTTCATATATTTTTTTATCATTGCTGGCGTACAAACACATTGTTTTTCTTTAGAACCGATAATATCCACATGAACACGGATTCATTGACGCAACAAGCATAAAACTTGCAGGATATGTTAATGTACCATTTGCTCTACTTATTGTTATTTTTCTATCTTCTAATGGTCCTCTTAAAACCTCCAGAGTGTTTCTTTTAAATTCTGGCAATTCATCTAAAAATAATACACCATAATGTGCTAAACTTATTTCTCCTGGCATTGGTCTTCTTCCTCCTCCAACTAACGCAATATTTGATATAGTATGGTGTGGAGCTCTATATGGTCTATTTACAATAAGTGGTTCATCTTTTTCGAGCAAACCTGCAACACTATATATCTTTGTAATTTCTAAAGATTCATCAAAATTTAAATCTGGTAAAATAGATGGTAAACTCTTTGATAAAACGGTTTTTCCACATCCTGGATTTCCTATTAATAAACAATTATGCCCTCCTGCAGCTGATATTTCTAATGCCCTTTTTGCACTCTCTTGACCTTTTATATCTGAAAAATCAACTTCAAAACTTGCATCTTTTATAATTTTATTTGTTTCAGCTTTTTCCATTTTTAATTGAATTGAATTATTTAAATATAGTACCAATTCTCTTAGATTTTTAACACCTATTATTTCTATTCCCTCTATAACAGATGCCTCTTTTATATTTTCATAAGGTAATATAATTTTCTCTATTCCAAGTTTTTTCGCCTCTATTACCATAGGCAATATTCCATTTATTCTTTGCACACTTCCACTTAATGATAAAGCACCTAAAAATATTGTGTTTTTTAAATTATTACTTTTTATTTCACCTGTATTTACTAGGATTCCTACAGCCATGGCTAAATCAAATACAGGTCCTTCTTTTCTGGTATCTACTGGAGCTAAATTAATTACTATCCTTCTACTTAACAATTTATAGCCTGAATTTTTAATTGCTGTTTTTACTCTTTCTTTTGACTCTTTGATGCTTATATCTGGTAAACCTACAATTTCCCAATATGGTATTCCTTCAGATACATCAACTTGGACCTCGACAAGATAGCCATTAACACCATTTAATGACATACTTTTTATTATTGATAACATATTATTTTCCTCTTTTTTGATTTTAATTTGAATAAATTTTTTTGAAAAAAATTCTTTGAAACAATTTTTAATATTATATGTTAATTATAATATTATTTCAAG
>CANQHH010000036.1 GCA_947623615.1 uncultured Clostridia bacterium
GCCTTAAGGATTATGATAGATTTAGCCATGAATGGAAATGATAAATTTATATCTTTAAAAGATATAGCAACAAGACAGGGACTGTCAAATAAATATTTAGAACAAATAATATCTATGTTAAATAAGGCTGGATTTTTAGAAGTGGCAAGAGGAAATAATGGCGGTTATAAACTAGCCAGAAAGCCAAACGAGTACATAGTAGGAGATATATTAAGAGCAACTGAGGGAGATTTAACACCAATTTACTGTCTTATAGATGAAGGTGATTGTAAACAAAAAGAAAATTGTAAAACTCATTCATTTTGGAAAGGGTTAGACAATGTAATTACCGAATATGTAGATAGTAAAACATTAGAAGATTTCATAAAATAAAAATGTTTATCAATTCCTATTGACTTAGTAGGAAATAAATGTTATAATTCCTACTGAGTTAATAGGAAAGGAAATGAAAGTATGGATATAGTATATTTAGATAATAGTGCAACAACGAAAACAGATGAAGAAGTAGTAAAAGAGATGATACCATATATGTCAAAAAATTATGGGAATCCATCATCAATATATAAAATAGGAAGAGAAAATAGAAAAGCGGTAGAAGATGCACGAGATAAAGTAGCAAAGGTATTAAATTGTGAGAGTGGAGAGATTTATTTCACAAGTTGTGGTAGTGAAAGCGATAATACAGCAATTAAAGGAATAGCTTATGGTTATAAAAATAAAGGAAATCATATAATTACATCAAAAATAGAGCATCCAGCAGTTTTAGAAACATGTAAACAACTTGAAAAAGAGGGATTCGAAGTCACATATATATCAGTTGACGAAAATGGAATAGTAAATTTAGAAGAATTAGAAAAGTCAATAAAGCCAACAACAACGCTTATTACTATAATGTTTGCCAATAATGAAATAGGAACAATACAACCTATAAAAGAAATTGGAGAGATTGCAAAAAAACATAATGTTTTATTCCATACAGATGCAGTGCAAGCAGTTGGAAATATAAGAATAGATGTAAAAGATATGAATATAGATAGTCTTTCATTATCTGCACATAAATTTTATGGACCAAAAGGAGTAGGAGCGCTATATGTAAGAAAGGGCGTAAAATTTGATAAATTTTTAAATGGTGGACATCAAGAAAGAAATAAAAGAGCAGGAACAGAAAATGTAGCAGGAATAGTAGGATTAGGAAAAGCTATTGAATTGGCATATATGGATTTAGAAAAGCATAATGAGAAAATAAAACAATTAAGAGATTATTATGTAGAGCAAGTAAAAGAAAGAATACCATATATAAAAATAAATGGAGATATGGAAAAAAGATTGCCAGGAAATAGTAACATTTCATTTAGATTTATCGAAGGAGAAGGATTATTATTAAATTTAGACTTAAAAGGAATTTGTGCATCTAGTGGTAGTGCATGTACATCTGGTTCACTTGATCCATCACATGTATTATTAGCAATAGGTTTACCACATGAAATTGCTCATGGTTCTTTAAGAATATCAATAGGAAAATATAACACAAAAGAGGAAATTGATTATGTAATAGATAATTTAGTAGAAATAGTAGGCAGATTAAGAGAAATGTCGCCACTATGGGAAGAATTTTTAGAGGAGGAGAATAAATAATGGAATATTCAGAAAAAGTAATAGATCATTATACAAATCCACGAAATGTAGGAAAAATAGAGGATGCATCAGGAGTAGGAGAAGTTGGTAATCCTGTTTGTGGAGATATAATGAAAATGTTTATAAAAGTAGAAAATAATATAATAGTAGATGTTAAATTCAAAACATTTGGATGTGGTGCAGCTATTGCTACAAGTAGCATATCAACTGAAATGATAAAAGGTAAAACTTTAGAAGAAGCATTACAATTAAAAAATACAGATGTTGTTAACAAGTTAGGAGGATTACCTCCAGTAAAATTGCATTGCTCTGTTTTAGCAGAAGAGGCTATTCATGAGGCTATTGCTGATTACTATAGAAAAGAAGGAAAATTGACAGAAGAAGAAATAAGAGAAAAATGTAATTTAAAAGAACATCACTGCGATCATTGTTGTGAATAATGAGCCAAAGCTGATAAATATAAAATGCAGACTATTGCAAAAAGATAGCCTGTGTTTTTGTATAAATAGTATTAAGGGGAAAATAAGAGATGAATAAAAACGTTAAAATAGATAATATAATGACTTCAATCCAGGGATATAAAAAGAATAATGAGCAGAAAATTAGGGATATAATTTATTTAGTTATATATGTAGGAATTATTTTTGTAGTTTTATTTTCAACTGCTAAAGCCATAAAAACGACTAATTTTTATAGAAGTGATTTAAAATTCAGATGGGATAATATTTTATCGTATGATGATAGATATTACATAAAAGAGATATATACAAGTGATGATGATTATGATGGAATAAAAAATACAGTAGTAAAACATCCAATAATAAAGGTAATAGGACAAGCGTTTTCAGCAGTTGAAAATGCAATGTTTAAAAATATGAAGCCAACAGATCGTTATTTTCATATTGTAATTTTCCAATTAATAATAAATTTGATAGGTTTAGTATACTTGTATAAGATTTTACGAGAACATCTAGGATTAAGAAATATATTTTGTTTTTTCATAATGACACTTTATGAATTGGCAACAGTAACAATTCTTGGAACATTTGTATTAGAAACATTTATAATAAGTTCTACATTACTTATTATGAGTTACTACTATCTTGCAAAACAAAAGAAAGTAATGTCAATTATCCTTGGAGTATTAACAACAGGACTAACAATAACAAATTGTATACCATTTGCAATTATGGCGATTATATTATTGAAAAATAAAAAGGATATTTTAAAAGTTGGAATTCCATGTGTAGTAGGATTGGGAATTGTTTTCCTATTATTACCATATAAATCGTGGATTATTGGAAACTTTGCTCAATGTTTAAGTTCAAATAGTAGTACTTTTGTAATGGATACAGGTTTTGTAGATGTATTAAAAATGATATTTTATAATATTATTGTTTCACCAATTTGCTTTATATCGCAAACAGTAGGGGTAAAAGATGGTTTGACCTATATGGACTTTAATTTAAAAGCAAGTAAGATAGTTTCATTGTCAGTAATAATATTCTTTGCATTTATTGTATATAACGTAATAAAAAATATAAAAGATAGGAATATGATAGCACTACTTGCAGTATTTATATATAATATGTTATTACATTGTGTTGCAAAATTTGGATTGTATGATGGAACAATATATGGTTTACATTTCTTATTTGCTGAACTTTTAATGTTTGCTTTTGGATTTAAAATTGAAAATAAAAAAGTAAGAACAATATTTATTGCATTTGCAGTGATATTCTTACTAGTTCAATTAAGATATAATTTAAGGGGATTTTTAGAAATATTGTTAAAAATGCCAGAATGGAAGTAAATATATATAAAAATCAAAAGTTAACTAAAAATTAGTTAACTTTTGATTTTTGGTAGAAATATATTGAACATATAATATTTATAATAATTAAAAATAGAATAAAAGATTGATTAATTCCATTTCCAGTCTGTGGTATAGGCTCTGAACTTACAGTAGTATCATCATTGCTACTGTTTAAACTATTTCCTTTATCATTCAGATTGTAATTATGAGTGTTATTTGTATTATTGTTTGTATTATCGCCTGTATTATTGCTTGTGTTATTATTTGTATTATCACCTGTATTATTACTTGAGTTATTATTTGTATTATCACCTGTATTATTACTTGAGTTATTATTTGTATTATCGCCTATATTATTACTTGAGTTATTGTCTGTATTGTTATCTGTGTTATTATTATTATTATTTTCTTCATTTTGATTTGGATCATCTGGGGTATCAGTATTAGTGTCAGGGTTATTTTCGACCTGTTCTTTATAAGTAAAGCTTCCTATGTAATTTGCCATTATACTTTCATCCCATATATTGTTGTTAGCTAGTCGAATACATTGATAATTATTATCTGTATTTAAATCTCCATATTTAGAAAGTCTTAAATACACATTATAATCAGTTTCTTCTAAAGAATCAGGGAGTGTAATATCAAGATTTATTTTTGATGTTTCCCTTGAATTCCATGTTGTTGCATCAATAGGAGTTTCTATTACCAAATTTGCAAAACCAACATTTTCAATATCAAAATTAAGATTTAATTTCTTGTTTTCTGTTTGATTTATATTAGAACTTCTTAAAACAAATCTATATCCTAAATGGTTTGTAATATATAAATAACCAGATTTACCTTTGTATAAAGGATCATCTCCATTATATGTTTCATCTTTCCACGAATTTATTACATCTTCATCATATTCATAATTTAAGTATGTTGTATGTGTACGAAAAGCCTCTTTTGACATGTATTCAGCAGTGTTAACTTTGTCATTTTCTTCACTTCCTCGAGTTGCAACTACTTCACCGCCAAATAATGTATGTCTAGCCTGATTTTCAAGCCATGATACTTCAATTTCTCTATTTTCATAAGTACCAAGATCGCTATGTGATCCTAAGTAACCGTCATCGAAAAGTCCAACTCGATATTCAGGTGTTCCTTTTACTGTAAAATTTTCATTTAATTTGGCTCTGTCAACATTCGCAAAATGAACATAATACTTTGGTTGTCTAACTCCTATTTTTATTTCTTCAGGAGTATTTTCTAACATTGTGTTAATACCTTTTGTGACATTTTCTGGAGTACAAATCTTGCTAGAATGCATTTCTCCCCATGGACCAAAAAAACCAAGTTCTACATAAGATATAGCATCTTTATTTTGGGTTAGTATAGGGCATATTTGCTTTATATGTGTTAAAATCATATCTAAAGAAGGTTCTAAATCTTCGTCTCCATCAAAATTGTCATAAGCAAATCTTACTATAGCAGTTCCACCATTTGATTTAATCTTTTTTAAAATGGTATCAAACATATTTAGCATATCTTCTGATAGCTCTAAATCTTTATCTCCATTTACTTTTCCAGAAAAATCACCTATTCCTAAACGTAAATGAAGAAGGTTTCCTTCTAACCTATAATCTTTTGGTACTTCATTTCCAGATACTTTAAAGTTATAGCGAAGATGTGAGTAAAATCCTCTTTCAGGATTATCAAAGGTTTCTAAAGTTTCTGTATAATCAATTTCTTTTGTTGAAATTGCATTACTATTTATACTTGTGCATAATAATATAGAAAATAAAAGTAGTAATGTGATAAATACATTTAATAATTTTTTCATTTTCATCACCTTAGTTTAATATTATATCAGCAAACACATAGAATGTCAATGCTTTCAGGGGTTTGCACATTTGTCGTTTTGTAAATTTTATTTTGAATTAATATTTTAAGTAGCAATAAGACACATATAAATATTCTTTACATTTTAAAGTATAAATGATAAAATAAAAATGAAAAATAGTATGCGATGAGAGAATAATATATTAAAAATAATATAGGAGGGTAAAGTGGAGAGTGAATCGAACTTAGCTAAAACAAATAAAATAAGAGTTTGTGCATTTGTTGGACCATCTGGAACAGGTAAGAGTTATAGAGCCCAGATGGTTGCAAATGAAAATAATATAACATACATCATAGATGATGGGCTTTTAATAAATGGGAATAATGTTGTTGCAGGAAAATCTGCTAAAAAAGCACCAACTAAGATAGAAACTGTTAAAAAAGCTATATTTGTGGATGAAGAAGAAAGAAACGAAATGAAAGAGGCTATAAAGAAATATGCACCAGATGCAATATTGATACTTGGAACATCTGATGATATGGTTGAAAAGATTGCACATAATCTAGGCTTAGAAAAACCAGAAAAAATAGTTTATATTAATCAGGTTGCAACAGAAACAGAAATGGAAACTGCTAAAAGAATTAGAACTACACAAGGTAAGCATGTTATACCAGTTCCAACATTTGAAATTAAAAAAGATTTTTCAGGCTTTATTTTAGATCCTTTACAAATATTTAAGTTTAAAGGAAAAGGGACAGAACCATATATTTCAGAAAAATCAATTATAAGACCAACATTTAGCTATTTAGGAAATTTCACAATATCTGACACTGTATTTAGG
This sequence comes from uncultured Clostridia bacterium, assembly GCA_947623615.1. Taxonomy (GTDB): domain Bacteria; phylum Bacillota; class Clostridia; order TANB77; family CAG-508; genus CALXVA01. The sequence goes on from CANQHH010000036.1 coordinate 6,118, forward strand.
CAAATTGCAGAGTATGTTTCTAAAAGAACAGAAGGAATACATCGTTTATCTAAAACAAGAGTTGAAAGTAGAATAGGTGGAACCAATATTTATATGGAAGTTTATGTGGTTTATGGATATAACATTGTAAATGTTTTAAGGGATTTTAAGCAAAAAGTAAAAAAGGAAGTTGAAAAATTAACCACAATGAATGTTCAAGAAGTATCTGTAATGGCTAAGGGAATATATATGCCAGAAAAAGATAGTGAAATAACTAATAATAACTAGGAGGTTATACATATGTCATTTGTAGTAGCAATAGATGGACCTGCAGGAACAGGAAAAGGTACAGTAACCAAAATATTATCTAAAAAATTGAAATTGATAAATATAGATACAGGAGCAATGTATAGATGCGTGACTCTTGCAATGATAAATGAAAATATACAATTAGATGATTTACCTAAAATAGAGGAACTATTAAAAAATATAAAAATTGAGTTAAAAAATGATAAAGGTAATCAAGTTGTATTATTAAATGACAAGGATGTAACAAAAGAAATAAGAAGTAAAGAGGTAACAAAACTTGTATCACAGGTTTCTAGTATAAAACAGGTTCGATTAGAAATGGCTGGATTACAGAGAAAAATGGCTAAAGATAAAGATGTTATAATGGAAGGTAGAGACATAGGTACATATGTATTTCCAAATGCAGAACTAAAAATATATTTAGATGCAGATGTTGATGAAAGAGCAAAAAGAAGGTATAAACAAAACCAAGAAAAAGGCATAAATATGAGTTATGAAGAGGTTTTGGACAATATAAAAAAGAGAGATGAAAATGATAAAAATAAAGAAATAGGTGCATTAAAAATTGCAAATGATGCTATTGTTATAGATACCACTAATAAAAGTATTGATGAAGTGGTAAAGGAAATAAAAGGGCATGTTGTAAAAAAGAAAAAACAAATAAAAATGGTGCAAAAGATATATAATGTAAGATCTGAAAGTACATGGAAAAAAATAGAACACAAAATTGTAAAATTTATACTATCTGGATTGTATCGAATAATATTCAGAGTAAGAATAACAGGAGAAGTACCAGAAGAAGGTAGTTATATAATTTGCGCAAATCATATAAATTATTTAGATGCAGCGGGTGTTGTGTTATTAAATAAAAGAAAAGTACAATTTGTTGCCAAAGAAGATTTATTTAGATATAGACTTATGAATTGGCTTGCACATATATTTGACATAATACCAATAAAAAGAAATATGCAAGATATGGAAGCAATGAAAAGATGTATTAAAATCTTAAAAAATGGTGGAATTTTGGGCATATTTCCAGAAGGAACAAGAAATGGAATGGAGAAAAATGTAAAAGCAAAAAATGGAGCTGCATATATGGCAATAAAAACAGGAACTCCAATAATTCCAGTGGGAATACATGGAAAATTTAAAGTTTTTTCAAAAGTATACATAAATTTTGGAGAACCAGTTGATTTGAGCAGATACAAAGGTGAAGGAAAAGAAGCGGTAGATGAAGCAACACAGCTAATTATGGATAAAATAGTTATGTTGACAAAAATGGAAGATTAGTATATAATAATGAATTAGATTTTGTAAATTTTAAGAGGGGAATGTTAAGAATGAATAACAAGAATATAAGAAACGTAGCGATAATAGCACACGTAGATCATGGAAAAACTACATTAGTAGACTGTTTATTAAAACAAAGTCATGTATTTAGAGAAAATGAGCAAATAGATGAAAGAATAATGGATTCTAATGACTTAGAGAAAGAAAGAGGAATAACAATTCTTTCTAAAAATACATCTGTAATGTATAATGATATAAAAATTAATATAGTTGACACACCTGGACATGCTGATTTTGGTGGAGAAGTTGAGCGTGTTTTAAAAATGGTAGATGGTGTTCTTTTACTTGTAGATGCATTTGAAGGACCAATGCCACAAACAAGAGAAGTGTTAAAAAAATCATTAGCCTTAAATTTAAAACCAATAGTTATTATAAATAAAATAGATAGACCTGGAGCTAATCCATTAAAAGTGGTAGATCAAGTATTGGAATTATTTATTGATCTTAATGCAAATGATGAACAACTAGATTTTCCAGTTGTATATGCATCTGCTAAAAATGGAATAGCAAAATTACATTTAGATGATGAAAGTGATAATGTAAGTTGTATATTTGATACAATAATTAATAACATTGAACCACCAAAATGTGATATAGATGGAACAATGCAAATGTTAGTTTCAAATATAGATTATGACGAATATTTAGGTAGAATAGCTGTAGGAAGAGTAGAAAGAGGTTTTATAAACTCTGGAACTACTGTTGCAGTATGTAGAAAAGATAAAACAGATCAAGGTAAAATAGCTAAATTATTTACATATATGGGATTAAAAAGAACAGAGGTGGAAAAAGTAGAGGCAGGAGATATTGTATGTTTATCAGGAATACCTGATATTAGTATAGGTGATACAATATGTGATTTAAACAATCCTGAAAAAATACCATTTGTAGATATAGATGAACCAACAGTATCTATGACATTTAGTGTAAATAATGGACCATTTGCTGGAAAAGAAGGTCAATTTGTAACATCAAGACATATAAGAGATAGATTATTTAAAGAGCTTGAAAGAAATGTAAGTCTTCGTGTAAAAGAAACAGAATCAGCAGATAGTTTTGAAGTATGTGGACGTGGAGAGTTGCATTTATCAGTACTTATAGAAACAATGAGAAGAGAAGGATTTGAGCTTTTAGTATCTCGTCCAAAGGTTATATATAAAGAAATTGATGGTGTAAAATGTGAACCTATGGAAAAATTAGTAGTTAATGTGCCAGATGATTGTATAGGAAATGTTATAGAAAAGTTAGGTAAAAGAAAAGCAGAGATGCTAAATATGGAACCAGCAGAGCCTGGTCATACAAAAGTAGAGTTTAAAATACCAGCAAGAGGAATAATAGGATATAGAACAGATTTCTTAACAGATACAAAAGGCGAAGGTACAATGAATAGCGTATTTGAATGTTATGAGCCATATAAGGGAGAAATACAATCAAGAAGTAGAGGTGTGCTTGTAGCATTTGAGCAAGGAACAAGTGTAACTTATGGATTATATAATGCTCAAGAAAGAGGAGAATTGTTCATTGGTGCTGGTGTAGATGTATATGAAGGAATGATAGTTGGTATAAATTCAAGAAATGAAGATATATCAATAAATGTATGTAAAGAAAAGCATTTAACAAATACAAGAGCATCAGGCTCAGATGACGCACTACGTTTAGTGCCACCTGTAGTTTTATCATTGGAAAAGGCAATAGAATTTATACAAGATGATGAATTGGTAGAAGTTACACCAAAAAACATACGTTTAAGAAAGAAAATTTTAGATAGTAAAACTAGAGAAAGAGAAGCAAGAAAATCTTAAAATAAATGGGGCATGATAAAATAAAGTTTCATGTCCCAATTTGTTAGTATTGAAGAGGAATAGCAATGAATAAAAAGGAATTAGAAAAAATAAAACAAAAAGCATTAGATGATAATATACCAATAATTATGGATGATACATTAGAGGTAATAGAGCAAATATTAAAAGAAAGTAAATTAGCTAGAATTTTAGAA
>CANQHH010000037.1 GCA_947623615.1 uncultured Clostridia bacterium
ATGGGAACAGTATTCCCATTTACAACATCTGAAGTAGGACATCCATCAGGAGTTCCTTTAGGAATAAATAAGCAGACAGGTGTACCAATATTATTTGATAATTTCCACAATTCGCTTACAAATTACAATATGGTAATATTTGCAAAATCAGGAGCTGGTAAATCAGTAACTATGAAAACTTTAATTTCAAGATCTGCTGTATTAATGGGAATACAGAGCTTAGCGTTAGATGCAGAGGGTGAGTATAGCATAGTTGCAGAAAGTTTAGGTGGAATTAATGTTGTAATAAGTCCAACATCAAAAACAGTAATAAACATATTTGATATAGAAACAGAAGTTGTAAAAGATGAAATTACAGGAAGAGACAGAACAGTTTTAAATGTAGAAAATAAAGTAGAAGATGTTACACAAGCATTATTAACAATGGCTAGAGGAAGTACAAGAAGTCAAGAAGTAAATGAGCTTACAAAACAGATAATAGCTGAATCCGTAGCAGAAGAATATATGGCAAATGGAATAAATAGTGATCCTAACAGTTTATTTGATACAAATAGCAATGATAGTTCAAATATGCTTGGGAGAAAAAAGAAACAAATGCCAACAATAGGTTCATGGTATAAAAGAATAAAAGCAAAAGCAGATGACAATAAAAACGCTGATTATAGTTTCCATTATAGTTACTTATTGAAGGTTATGAAACAATACATAAGAGAGTATGATGGACAAATGGCATATTTTGATGGGCAGTCAACATTTGATTTGTTAGAAGGCTCATTATTTATAAATCTAGATATTTCACAATTAGAAGAAAAATTTGCAAGACCTTTAGCACAACAAATATTGCTAGAGTGGATTTGGGAGAAATACGTAAAGAAAAATAGTGAAGACAGAACAAAAGCAGCTAAAAAAAGAGTTTTAGTAGATGAGGCATGGATGTTATTGCCATATCCAGAAGCAGTAGACTTTTTAAATACAATGGCACGTCGTGCAAGAAAAAGAAATGTATCACTTGCAATTATTTCGCAAAGATTTCAAGATTTTTATGAAAAACCAGAAGCGCAAGCAGTTTTGACATCATCAGATACTAAACTATTTTTAGCACAAGATAAATCAGAAATACAATACTTAAAAGAAGTTTTTAAATTAAGCGAAGGAGAAGCAAACTTTTTAGTAACCTGTTTTAAAGGTGAAGGACTACTTAAAGTTGGAGCAGATAGTGCAATTATACAAATACAGCCAACAAGAAAAGAGTTTGAATTTGTTGAAACAAACTTAAATAAACTTGTAAAAAAAGGAAGGAATCAAGAAATGAATTATTAGGGGGAGGGAGATATGAAAATTACAAAAAATTGGACACAAAAGATAGCCATACTAATTGTAATCGTGTTTTCATTTAACTTTGTAACGCCTATATATTCGCAAGCTAGTTTTGGAGGAGTATTACTTGGACCTGTAGTAGATGTAGTAACTGCAATATTTGATTCTATAATGGGTGGACTCCAAGCAATTATGTATGATGGTACTTTTGGCTATTCGGTAGGAAATGAAGGTATGCTCGGAGGATTTTTGGGGCAAGCTTCGGAATTAGATGAATTAAAGCAAAAATATCCGTCATTAGAATATGATGATTCAAATGGAACTCCTAAAAAAACAATAAAAGTAGATGATTTAGATAGAGGCTGGTTTGCAAATTCAGTAAGTGCTATATTTGGTTTTACAGCTAATGACGATAATTTTGGAATACCAATTATAAAGTATAGCCCTGAAAAGATATTTTCTGGTGAAGTACCAGCACTTGATGTAAACTTTTTATCTCCAAAAAAATGGAGTACATATGAAAATACAGGAGGAAGTACTACTCAAGCAGTTACAGATGTAGCTAATGCAGCAGTAGATGTAGCAGCAGACAATTTATATGCAGATAGGCTTGATGGAACAGCGACTGGTGAAGCTAAAAATTTAAATGATAAATCTATAACACAGGCACTTCAAGGAACAATTTCAGATTGGTATAAATCATTAAGAAATTTAGCTATAGTCGGATTATTATCAGTATTATTATATGTTGGAATAAGAATAATAGTATCAAGTGCATCATCTGATAAAGCGAAATATAAACAGATGTTAGCAGATTGGTTTATAGCATTGTGTTTAGTAGTTGCATTGCAGTATATAATGGTATTTACACTAACAGTTGTAGAAATGATTACAGAGGGAATTGGAAATTCAAGTCAGGTTGCAATAACAGTAGAAGGAACAGATGATGACATAAAATTTAATACAGATTTAACAGGTTTCTGTAGATTTCAAGTACAATACAGCGATTTATCAACAAGATTAATATATTTAGTTTTATATATCGCATTATGTATATATACTTTAAAATTTACGTGGACATATCTAAAAAGGTCAATTACAATGGCTTTCTTAACATTAATGGCGCCACTTGTAGCATTGACGTATCCAATAGATAAAATGAGGGATGGTTCAGCACAGGCATTTAACTCGTGGTTAAAAGAATATGTGTTTAATGCATTATTACAACCATTTCATTTAATACTATATACAATATTTTTAGGATCAGCAATGAACATAGCAGTTGATAATCCAATATATGCTATAATTTTCTTAGCATTCATATCACCTGCTGAAAAGATATTAAGAGGATTCTTCGGATTTGATAAGGCAAGTACAGCTGCAGGAACAGCATTTGCGGGAGGAGTTACAGGAGCAGCTATGATGAGTATGGCAAAAGGAGCTGTTACAAAGATTGCTGGTAGTAGTGGTAAAAATGGTTCAGGAGGTCGTTCTGATAAAATTAAGGAGAAAAGCGAATTACCAAAACCAGAGAGTAAAAATGAGCTTGGTAAAGATGCAGGAATATTCTCAAGAGCAAATATAAATGCTGGTCAAGGACAGGAACAAGAAGGAATACAAGGCGGAGGAAATAATTCTTCAAGAAATAATCAACAAGGAAATGATAGAAATGCTAGGTTAGATGAAATAGCAAGACAGCGTGGATTCGAGGATGCAGAAGATGCTTGGCTTAATGGTGAGGATGTTGATAGTTGGTTACCTGATGAATCACAAGATACAAATGGTGAACAACCAGCTCCAATAAGATTTGCTAATACTGGTGAGCAATCTGAGGATGAAGGACAAACTGATCCAGGAATAAGATTTGCTAACAATGGTGAGGAATCTGAAGATGAAGGTCAAGAACAAGCTGATCCAGGAATAAGATTTGCTAATAATGGTGAGCCACCTGCAGATGGAGGACAACAAGACGGTCAAGGAGCAGGACAGCAAGAAACTCGCCGTGGCGGATTCATAGGAGGAGTTAGAAATGTAGCTTCAAAACCAGCAAGATATACTGGAGATAAAATTAGATATTATGCTTATAATCCAGAAGGAAAGAAAAAATTAAGACAAACGCTTAGAAATGCTGCAGTTAAAACAATAACTACTGGTGCAGGACTTGCAGTAGGTATTGGAGCAGGAATAACAGGTGATGATTTAGGAGATATCGCAAAAGGTGCAGCTGCAGGTATGGGAGCAGGAAATATAGTTGGAGGAATGGCATCAAAAAGAATAGGAAGTGCTACTTCAGCTGTAAGAGATGCATATAGAGAGGGTAAATATGGAAACGATTTACCAAATATTGAAGCAAGAGAATATGCTCAAACTTGGGCGTATGATGATAATAATAGAACAGTTATGATGCAAAAGAGAAATCTAGAAGATAAAGGAATATATAGCCAAGAGGTAGAAACTCTTATGAATAGAGGTTCAGAATATGTTGAGCAAGGCATAACTGAAGATGTTGGTTCTATTAGTAAGGCATTAAAATTAGAAGATGACATAAAAAGAGATTTAGAAGAAGCTAATTATGATGGTGATAAAAATCAATTAGCAAAAGAGGAGGCAATGTATATAGAAAGAATTGTAAATTCAGATGAATTCGATTCTGCTAAATTCAAAACAGATGAGAAGTATCAAGAATCATGGCAAAGAATCTTTAAGAGGTCATTAAAGAAAACCGGAATAAATGATAATAGAAAATTAGATAATCAATCTACATATATGTTAAATCTATTAAAGAAACGTCAAGGAGTAGATTAATAAAAGGAGGCTATAATTGTGAATAAAATTATTAAATTTTGGAATCAAAATAGAAAACAATTAATAATAATGATGGCAATTTTAGCCTTCATTATTATTATAATCCGAGTATTAGATAATTTTGCAGCCATGAGATTAGAAAGTGAAAATGAAAGAGAGAGGATTTCATCAGAAACAACAGAGGAAACACAGCCTATAAAATCAGTTATTACAGGGCAAAAAGCATCAAAAGAAGATACAGAAGAAAATGTAGGAGTAGTAAAGGATTTTATAGAACTATGTAATAATAAAGAATATGAAAAAGCTTTTTCTTTATTAACGCAAGATTGCCAGGGAGAATTTAATAATGATTTAAATACATTTATTAATAATTATGCTAAAAGAATTTTTAATACAAGTAAAACATATAAATTGGAATTGTGGTATGCAATGAACAATGCTTACACATACAAAATACAATATTACGAAAATAATTTATTAGCAACAGGAAATAGTAATTTAACAAACAATATTGAGGATTATATAAGCATTCTTAGAGAAAATGATGAAACAAAAATAAGTATAAATAATTTTATAAAAAAGGAAAATATTAACAAATCACAAAAAGTAAATGATATAGAAATAATTGTAAATTATAAGAAGATGTATAGAGATTATGAAGAATATAACATAACTATAAAAAATTTAACATCTAAAGATGTATTACTAAGTGATGGAAAAGATAGTAAAGATATATGTTTAGTTGATGACAATAACATAGAATATTCATCATATTTACATGAAATTCCAATTGATAACTTAACATTAAAAAGTGGATATCAAGTAGTTTTAAATGTAAAATTCAATAAAATGTATAATGCATATAGAAATATAAAACGATTAAAATTTGGAAATATAATTTTAGATAAAGAAAGTTATGAAAAAAGTACTGATAAAGATTCTATAGAGAAAACAGAAATAAATATTAAAATGTAGAAAGTGTGGTGATAAGAATGGGAGAGCAATTGCAGCCAGAAGAGCAAAAAGAGCAACAAGAACAACAAAAGAAAAATGGTATAATGCAAAATATAAAGAATAATGTAAAAGAACAAGCAAAACAACAAGCAAAAACACAGGCAAAACAGGCAGGACTAAAGGTAACAAAAAAAGTAGCAATAAAGGTCGTATCTTTATTATTTTTAAAACCTCCTGTTTGTATAGTCACATGGGTTATTATTTTAATGATAGTTCTTTCAATGCTTTTGCATTCAGTATGGGATGCAGTAGGAGATAAAGTAAATGAAGTAGTTGACAGTATTACAGATTTCTTTGAAGTTGATTATGAGTTTCAAGCTGGATTAATTACAATAAGTCAAGATGAAATTGATAAGGTTATAAAAGGAATTCAAGATTTAGGTGTAGATATAGATGGATTAAAACTTATGGGAGATCCAGATAAAGTAGATTATAGTGATCCAGATGTACAAGAACAAAATAAAATCAGGTTAAGATATTACATAAAGCGATTTTTTGAAGCGCAGGCTATGACACAAACAATAAATACAAACCCTAATATAATAGAAAAATTATTAGCATCAGATCCATATGGTTCTGTGTATGTATATAGACCAAAAGATAATTTAAAAGATGGAGATCCACTTACAAAAGACAATATAGAAAAAATGAAATTTGAAATGTATGACAAATTAAAAGAAAAAATAGAAGCACCAGGAGGGCAAGATTTAACTAAAGTATTTTCTGTAAACCCTGATGGTAATAAATTAGTTTTAGTTGAAAAACAAACAACAGGGGGAAATACTACATATAGTTTACGTGAGATAGATTATGAAAATGTTATAGCACAGTACACTACTCAAATGAAGTTTTTCTTGTATTTAGCAATGGTTACAGAAAATCCAGAATTTGCAGTTGCGGTAAGTAAAATGGTACAAGCTGGTGAGATTCGTTTAGTAGTAGTATATAGAACGACAGAAACAGAAACTACAACAACCGAAAGATATACACTTAATATAGAGACAAGAGCAGAAGAAACTCGATTTGGACCAGTGGCAAATTTTTCAAGCGAAGAGGAAGTAGTAAAAAGAGAAAAAACAACACAAGTAACACCGAGTGTGGTTGTAACATATGCTAAAACATGGTTTACAGAACAAGAAATAACATATAACAAAAAAGAAACATCAGAAAGTTCTGATTCCGGTTTTTCGAATAATGGAGAAGATGACGCACCAAAACATTTGGGAGAAAATGAAGCAGGATATAATACATGGAAAACTAACAAGAGAATAAAAATAGAAACTAAAACAACGACAACGGAATATGTAAAAGGTACAAGTTCAGAAGTACAAGATAAAACAGGAGAGAAAGGAAGTCAAGGTTTAAATGATTCGGGAGATGTTGATGAAAATACAACATTTGTTGGATTATTAGATGATAAATTCCCAATTCCTGGAACAGTTAGATTCGAAAGCGCAGGAGGAAATCTTGTAAGTGGAGCAGAAAGCTTTTTCTCACTATTAGCTAAAGACGAGGATACACAATATTTGGAACAGTTAATGAGATATATATTATATAAATATACAGGAAGAAGTTATGGCGTAACAGAGTTTGACTTTAGTATGTATGGAGCAAGGGATTTCTCAACTGTTGGTGGTGGAAGTTTATCTGTTTTTGGAACAACGTTGAGTAGAGAAGAATTTATAAGCATAGCAACAGCATATAGTACTCGTAGTAGTTATGTAAAAAATATAGTTCCATATTTAGGAGATTTTTACGATGTATGTACTAAGTCAGAATATAATGTAAACCCAGTATTAGCGTTAGCACATTCATGTTTGGAAACTTCATATGGAGCATCAAAATCAGGTAATAACTATTTTGGAATGGCGGTTTATAATGGTAAAAGTTCAGGAAGAACGTATTCATCTCCAAGGGAATCTATAGAAGATTATTGTAAGTGGGTAAAAAAACATTCGACAGTTGGAACACAATCTTATGCTTCAGATTATGCTCGAGCTCAAGAAATGGCAACAGTTAATGAAAAATTAGCTGGAACGCCAGATACTAATATATATGCATTATATTGTAGGTATGCTGTGTTATATAGTAATCATGCTTGTAATGAACCTGATTTTGATCATCCAGCAGGTGTTAATTACTACTTATCACATGGCGATGGTTGGGGAAAAGGTGGACGTGTGTACATATATATTATGTATGAACAGGGTTCAATAGCAACAGGAGAGTATAAAGTAAGATGTGGTCATCCAAATGCAAGTGATCCTACAACCTTACAGGAACAAGCGGATTTTGCTCAATATACAACAGATCAGAGAATAAAGATAGCTAAAGACATATTTGGAGATAACGTATTTGGGGCAGGTAATGGGGAAACAACAGAAGGAACTACTTCAGCTGGAGGAATACAAGTAGCAACTGTAACAACATCATCTGGAAAAACATATAAAAGATTTAAACAAGGAACTGGACCATGGGCTGGTATGGGATATGCAGGTGGTACCATGTCGCACAGTGGATGCAATATGACTTGTGTAGCAATAGTACTAAGTGCATATGGATTTAACGATGTTACCCCTGCCAATTATGCAGGAGCTATGAAAAGTGCAGATGTAGAAATACAGAAAAAATTACCAGGTACGAAATTAAGAATACGTACAAAAGGTGTTGAAAAAAGTGCTTATGCAAACGTACAACCACAACACAAAGAGGATATAATGAATCATTTGGCTACAGGAAATCCAGTTGTATTTCATGTTTTATCTGGAAGTAAATACACTAATAGTCAGCACTGGATGGTATTAGTCGATATATCAGGAGAACAGGTTTATTTAATAGATCCAGGCTCTAGTAAGAGAGATGGTTGGGTAGATATAAATGAAGTATTAAGATACATGTGTTGTTATACAAAAGTAGCACCGTAAGGGGAGGTAAGGATGAAAAGTTTGAAAAAAACAATTATGCTTTTATTGGCAATAATGATAATTGCTGTATTAATATTAATAGTATTATTATTTCTAAGAAATAATAGTAAGCAAGAAGAAGTAATAGAAGAGGAAGCAGATTATACAAGAACAATAGAGGAAGATTTAGAAAAAGTAAAGGATTATAATTCTTATTATTCTATAATCAATACAATGGCGACATATTATGCATATGTTACAAATGGAAATGGTACAGCATTAAGTTCAGTAATTGACAGTGAGTATATGAGTAAAAATTCTATTACAAAAGATAATATTGCAGAAAAAATGGGAGAGCAGATTGATGAACAACTAAAAAATAATGAAAATTTTGAAGTTAAAGTACAAAAAATGTATGTCAAAGACAATTATGAATATCCTACATATTGTGTACATGGTAAAATATACTATTATGATGCTAATGATCAAATGAGATATAATGATTGTTATATTATAGTATATACGGATAGTGAAAATATAACTTATAGTATAGAACCAATTACTGAAACTGAATATAAAAGTATTGAACAAAATAAAACAGAATTAGCCAATAAAAAAATAGAACAAAATCAATATAATAAAATGTTATATATAAATGTTAGTGAAGAGACTGCAGCTTCTAGTTTATTATATGACTTTAAGCTAAAAGCAGAAACTGATGTTGAATCGGCTTACAATTTAATTGATAAAGAATATAGAGAAAAAAGATTTGGAAATATTGATGAATTTAAGAAATATATAGAAAACTCAAGTATAAAAAATGCTATGCAAAACAAATATCAAAGAACAGTAAAAGATGATTATACAGAATATGTTTGTATAGACCAAAATAACAATTATTATATTTTTAAAGAAAATGGTATATTAGATTATACAGTTATTCTTGACACATACACATTAGACTTACCAGAAGTTGTATCAAATTATAATTCGTCTACAGAAGAGGAAAAAATTACTATAAACATACAAAAAGTATTCCAAGCATTAAATTCGGGTGATTATAAATATGTATATGGAAAGCTAGATGATACATTCAAATCAACTAATTTTAAAACAGAAGCAGATTTTGAAAAATATGTTAAAGAAAATTTATATAAAAATAATAAAATAGCATATAGAACAAAAAATAAAACTGGTGATGTATATATATATAGTTTAATAATATCAGATGGAAATGGAGTTAATGAGAAAGATATAAATAAAGACATAATAATGCAATTAAAAGAAGGAACAGATTTTGTAATGTCATTTAATATAAAATAGAGGAGGTATGCAATGAGTAGTAAACAAGATAATATCAAAAAAATGATTGATATAAGTGAAATAGTGGATTCAGAATTAGATTCTAAATTATGGGAAAGAAAAAACATGATGTATTACAAAGATTTTAACTTTTCTGGTAGCAATCTAGGGCAAGAAAATGTATTTATAGTGCAGATAGAGAGTAAAGAAGAAGAAGGAGTTAATGTATATCAAATTTATGATAAAGATAAAAACTTAATTGCTACTGTTGA
>CANQHH010000038.1 GCA_947623615.1 uncultured Clostridia bacterium
TATCGCAATATAAAAAGTTCTGTAATCAGATTTATGTGCTTAAGCACTACATGTGTCACCTTTTTAATTTTCACAACTAATATCTTAGCAAATTTTTTTTATTTTGTCAAAGCTAAATCTCAAAAATTATTTTAAAGTTGAACTTTCATTAATAACCAAAGTGCTATATTCGAATAATATATCCTGATTTTTATTAAATTTTATATACTGACCTATTAAATCAGTCGAAATATATCTAGTATCTACTAATGTTATTTTACTATATGCTTCTATAAGAAGCGGAGCAAGACTACTTCCAAACGAATCTCTAAACATTACTAATTCTTTACCATCTGTTGCCATTTCATTTCTAATTTCTATTATAGGAGTAGCCCCAGATAAAAACAAATCATATTTATCCAACGAAGTATCTGCTAATGATATATCATATACTTTTGCAACTTCATTTTTCTCATAATTATATGTTTTAGCATTCTCTATAATATCATTTGTTAAATAATCTATATTATCAGGAGCAATATTTTTTCCTAGCTGTCCATAATATGTCCCATAAAAATTTTTATACGTTTTTTTAACAAATTTAGTTTTTATTCTATCCTCTATATCTAAAGCAGTAATAATCTTATCTAATGTACCAGAACTTACTATTTTGTCTTGTCTCCAATGTACATCAGTATTATAATAGCTATCTATATTTTCTAGTCCCTCCAAAATATCTATATATCTAATATTAGAATTAATATTATCATTCATAATCTTTTCAAGTTTTCCATAGTCAATCTTTAAATAAAAAGAATTGTCGTCCAAATAAAAACTTTTATCTGGTACTATCATATAATATATATTGTTATTTTCAGTCAAATATTTATCATATATATTATTAATTTTTGATGAAACATTTAACACAGATTTTTCATTTAAAGGATATATAGATTTATATATAACATTATCTAAAGCAAATAAACCATTATTATCTTTTTGTTTTAGTACATCAAGCTTTACAAATGTTTTTATACTTCTTATACCATCTCTAAAAGGCATCTGATCCATTGCATAACTCTCAAATTTATCACTAAATTTTCCATCTAATACATTTGCTACTGATATATTAGGAAATTTCTGCAAACTTCGTCTTTCAGAGATAGATATATCTTTATCTTTTACAATTAAATTAAGTAATAATAATGATGTTAAAGTAAATACGAAAATTAATGTTACAACTATGTTTTTTGTTTTTTCACTCATTTCTAGCTCCTAAAATCTAAAATACAAGAATGGATTAAATGATCCATCAACTAAATAACTTATACATACAACTAGTAATATACATAATGTTATTGGTTCCAATATATTAATAAGTTTTGGCAATCTATCCTTCAATTTTAATACTATAATTTTTATTAGAGGAGTAGAACCAATAAATGCAATTATAAATATAAAAGCATAATTTAATAAAGTATATATACTTTCAGCAGAATATAGTGGTGCTCCATTAAGTCCTACAAGTCCTGTTATATTATCAAATATTTCAGATAAACTATTACCATTAAATATCACAAAACCTATCATAACAACTAATAGTAAATATATTCTTGATAAAACACTCGGTATCTTCTCAATAACTTTTAAAAATCCTAATTTTTCTATAATAAGTAAAACTCCATAAAGTAAACCCCATGTTATAAAATTCCAAGCAGCTCCATGCCATAATCCTGTAAGTAACCATACAATTAATATATTTCTTAACCATTTTAATTTACCAACTCTCTTCCCTCCAAGTGGTATATATACGTAATCTCTAAACCAATTACTAAGTGTCATGTGCCATCTTCTCCAAAAATCTGTTACACTTTTTGCAATATATGGATAGTTGAAGTTTTCTGGAAAATTAAAGCCCAACATTTTTCCTAGTCCTATAGCCATATCAGAATATCCACTAAAATCAAAATATATTTGAATTGTAACAGAGATTGCATATATCCAGTAAAATATTATACTCTTTTCATTACTTAGATTAAAGACATTTATACAATCTGCCATAACATTTGCAATAAGAACCTTCTTAGATAAACCTATTACAAAGCGTCTTACACCATTTGAAAAGTTTGAAAAATTACATTTTCTCTCATCTAGTTCCTTTTGAATATTTGTATACCTCACAATAGGTCCTGCAATAAGCTGTGGGAATAGCGATACATATGTTGCAAGTTTTAAAAAGTTCTTTTGTGCCTTTACTTCTCCCCTATACACATCTATAATGTAACTTAACATTTGAAATGTATAAAAAGAAATGCCTATTGGTAGTGCTAAATTTAATAAATTTATATTAAGATGCAATAAATTGTTAATATTTTGTAATATAAAATCTGTATATTTAAAGAAAACTAGAAAAGCTAGACTAATACCTATAGCAGACACAAGATATTTCTTCTTGTGTTTTTCAGATTTTTCTATTAGCAACCCATGTATATAGGTAGAAGCTATTGATATTAACATAAGAATTGCATATTTAGGTTCTCCATAAAAATAAAATAACATAGAACTCAAAAATAGTACTAAGTTTTTAGCTTTTTTTGGAACAATATAGTAAATTCCTAAAACAATTGGTAAAAAATATATTAAAAATGTTAAACTTGAAAAAACCATACATGCCTCCTAATTTTTACATAGCTATTATATCATTAATATATTATTTTTTTAATAATACCAAAAAATGCACCTTAAAATCAAATGATCTTAAGATACATTTTTAAACTACTATAAGTTTTTGAAATTATTTTCGATAATATCTGTATTGTTATCTGTCATTATTAAAAGAATTACATTGCCCCTATTTAATACTCTAACATTTTCATCTTCTACTCCAACACATATCCATTTTCTAGGATTTACATTTTCCTTAATTTTTTGCATTGTCTCCTCTGTATTTGCTCCATCATTTAATCTTACTAAAACAATAGAGTGAGCAATTGAACTCATCATAGGCTCAGATACAACAGCTTCAGCAAAATCAATATCTGATGTTCCCAAATAATACTCAACATTTTCAGTCATTGGAAAAGTTGTAAGTGATGATGGTAATTCATTTTCTGGAATACCCTCATATAATTTACTCATAATATCTTCTAGATTTCCTTCAATATTTCCATTGGTTTGAGAATTTTTTGGCAACAGAAATATTACACCTAATACAACTAAAATTGCAACTGTTATAACAATAGCAATAATTCCTATAGTTTTTTTATTCATAAGTATCCCCCCTATTGGTATTTTACCTCAACAAATATATAATGTAAACAATTTATAAAATTTTTTACTCCTCTATTGCATGAACAATAACTCTATTATTACTGTTTGAACACGTTATAAGTGTAATAATCTTCTTTGAATAATCTATTTTTTGCTCAAAATTTATTTTACTTTTTACAATTGCTTCATCTATATAATTCTTTTTATCCAATTCAGAAAAGTTATTTTGTATAATTTCTATGTTTGGAGATTCAATATAACAAGAAAATACTTTATAAATATTATTTTTTTCTTCTGTATATATTTCAACATCAATGTTCTTTCCCAATTCTTCATTATAGATTTTTCTAAGATGTGCAAACATTTTTTGGTTTTTCATATTATGTCCATAAATCACCGTATTTTCATCATTAAAATTTTTGTCTGCATTGCTATATACAAATATACTCCCCGAAAAATCATAAGACCCATATATATCTTTTTTTAAATAGTATTCATTCGTCTTTCCTTGTAAAATAGGATAATTAATATATGTATCATCTATTTTTATCCAGCCTATTATATCTGGATTTATCTTTTTTAACTTTTCAAAATCAACTGAAATGCTTCCCTTTTTTTCTCCTTTTATTTCATTATCTTTTGTTATTACAACATCTTTATATAATCCATCTTCCATTTTTCTTAAATTTATATCAGATTTAAACCACATAAAAACATTATAACTAGAATAAATAAATAAGATAATGAATATCAAAAGAAGAATATTGCTCTTTTTTGACTTTTTCTTTCTCTTTTTCATAAATAAATCGCTCCTTTAAAGAATTAGGAAATTAGAATAAACTCTAATTTCCTATAATACAATATTATTTTTTATGTTTTCTATTTTTTGTCTTATCATAAATAATGCACACTATTCCTATAAAAGAAACAATCATCATTACTACAAACATATTCAAGTTTATGTCAGAAGTTTTTGGTAATTCATCTGAAGAAACTTCTGTTTCATCATTTTGTGAACCGCTAGAATTGTTATCACTTGATGTATTTGATCCATTTGTCTTATCTCCTCCGCTTAGAGTATCGCCTTTGTTTGAGGTATCTCCTACACTTGTCTTATCTCCTTCGCTTGAAGAATCGCCTTTATTTGATGTACTTCCACCATTTGTTTTATCACCACTGTTTGAAGTACTTCCTCCACTTGGTTTATCTCCACCACTTGGAGTATCTTCGCCTGGATTTTCTGATGTGCCATTAATATATTTTTGATATTCTTCTTCAATTGTTGGATAATTAGCTCCATTTACAACTTTAGCTTTAGATTCATCATCTTCTGGAATTATAACCACAAGATTTTCTGCTTGTATTTCTTTTCCATCTTCTTTAAATAGAACTTTTCCATTTTTAATTTCAAACTCATATTCTACAACAGGAGTATTCTCACTTTTTAATTTTGAATTTACTTTTTTATAAGCTCTAAGTATATATAATCCATCTTCAAGATTTTTAAAGTCAATTTTACCATTTTCAGTACCTTCATAAATGTTTATTTCGTAATCTGAATTAGCATTTAATTTTTTATCAAGTCTAAACGTCATTCCAGATACAAAATTCTCCTTCTCGTTTATTACATATACTGTTAAGTCTGTTCTCATCATAGGCTCAACATTAACTGTTATACTAGCTGACTTATCTCCTGCTTTAACTGTTATAATCGCAGTTCCTTCTTTAACTCCTAAGATTTTTCCACCAGAAGTTACAGAAACAATGCTACTATCTGAGCTTTCCCATATTACAGTTTTATCTGTTGCATCATCAGGTGTAACAATAGCATGTAATTGCTTTTCTTCTAGCTCTTTTATGGTTATATCATCTTCACCAACAATTTCTACTTTTTCTACTTCTATTTTTGATTTTGGTAAAACTTCAATTTCTATTTCTGCAGTATGACCTTCACAATCTTCTTCTTGGCATTTAACTGTTACAGTAACTGTTGCCGTTCCTTCTTTTTTAGTAGTAATATAACCTGCATCACTTACTTCTAGTATTTTACTATCATCTACTTCCCATTTAGTTTCTTTTATTGTTGCATCTGCAGGTGTAATATTAACTGTAAGTTCTAATCCTTTACCAAGCTCTACTTTTCCTTCTTTATTTTCTTCTGGTAATACTATCTCAACATTTTCTACCTTTTTAACTGTATCTACTACATGCACATTATACATCTTTGAAACTGATTCATTATCAACAGATTTTACAGTAACCCTACATGTTCTTTCTCCATCATCAGGTTTATTATTAGATACAGCTGTAATTGTACCATCTACAACAGTTGCAACTGTCATATCACTTGACTCCCATTTAACTTCTTTATTTGTTGCATTTTCTGGAAGCACAGTAACTTCTATTTTCATACTATGATTTCCTGCACTACCTTCCTCAGGTTCTACTAAATAAATATCGTTACCATTAAAATCATCTTTTATTTCTGTTACATCAGTCTTTACAACTTTTACTGTAATCTCATCTGATTCTTCTCCAACTGTTGCTCTAACTTTTACACCTGTTTCATCAGTGATTTTTTTAGCTGTAATTTTTCCTTCACTGTTTATATCTATATAATTATTATCATTTCCTATTGCTTCCCATTTCACATTAGTTTCTGTAGTATATGATGGCTCTAATTCCGCATGTAATGATATTTCTTCTCCAACCTCTAATGTTGCCACTTTTTCTTGTAGTTTTTCAGATGAAGATTTTATTGTAACTTTTGTTACTGGAACTTCACTCGAAATTTCAGAAAGTTGGATTTTTACTTTATTATCTCCATCCTCTTCAAACTCTCCATCTGAAATCCTTACATTATTTAAACTTGCACTAATTTCTTTTTTTCCTGCAGATTCCATTATTTCAAATATTACTTTAATTACCTCTTCATCTGCATTTGACTTTTCTTTTCTTAATGCAATAAATTTATCTCCATCAGTTTTTATTTCCCAATATGAGTTTTCTGATTTTATTTCTTTTAGTTCTAAATTTTCATAAGAAAGCTCTCCTCCTATTGCATTAATTTCTTTATTTAAACCAGTCGTTGATATTAATGCTGTAATCTCATTGTCTGAACTAGCATCTGCTCCTATAGTTCTAGATTTTAACCTGATTGATTTTACTTCATCTTTCTTTATATAACTATACATTTTTGCAACATCTTGTAATGTTATTTTTTTGTTTCCATCACAATCTCCTGCTTCAAGATAAATGCCTGTTAATTCTTCTTTGTCAAAATAGTCATCACACAACATATTTAAGTCAACTTCTGTGCAATGTCCATCGCCATCAACATCACCATTAACAATAACTGTATATTCACTTCCATTAGCTGTTACCTTGTCTCCTGTTTTTATAATAGTATCATCTTCTTCAATAACCTCACCGTCTTTATCAAAAACATTTTTTGTATATTTTGATGTTAACTTTTCATTAAATGTTTTTAATGTTGTTTCTGGCTCCACTTTTTTAATTTTTTTATCTTTTACTTCATAATCATCAGATTCTAAAATTTGTTCAATCCAATTAACCTCTGCAACAGTTTCACCTATATTACCTGCTTCATCTTTATATACAAATTTGAATGTACCATTTTCTGTAAATGTAACCTTTTTTGAACCTGCTTTATATTTAACTGCTTGATTATTTTCTTCATTTTCATTAGTTATTATAACTCCCTCTTCTTCTTTAATTTCCTCACCATCTTCACTTGTAATAGGAAATGATATGGTTGCTGTTACTTCTTCATCAGTAGGACTTGTTGTACTATATGTTACTAAACCATTTGGTGCCTCATTATCAATATTATCAATATTTATTGTAACATGCCCTTCATTGCCAGCTCTATCAACATATTCTATCGTATATGAACCATTTGTTGAAAAATCATATTCAAAATCACTTGGTTGATTCTCATTACTCTCATATCTTTCTAATATATTCTTATCTGTTTCTTTATTTTCTTCAACTGGAATACTAGGATCTATAACATTTCCTTTTTTATCTCTTCTAAAATCTTCTACAACCTTTTTAGTAATTTCATTTACAATCTTACCTTCTTCATTAATTATAAATTTACCATTATTTATAATTAATATGTCTTCAGTAGGTTTTACTGTAACATGGACACTTTGATTTGTTAATTTCTTTGTACTATATTCAATTTTTGGTTCTGTTACTTCTCTATCTATGTTTTCAACAATTGCTGTTGCTGTACCTTCACATTTTTCATTTTTGAAAGTATCCATATCATAATATTCGCATTCAAAATTGAAAGTACATCTTGTATTATCATTAAAAATAACTTTTGATTTGTCTTCACTTATTTCAACTTTTGTTTCATCCTCTGGAACAACATTTGTAATTTTTGCATTTCCTGGGAAAATATTTACCAAACTAGCTGTAACATTTTCCTGCGTTGGTTTTGTAACATCATATTCAATAGCTCCAGAAGCTGTATGATCATCTGTAAAATCACGATACAATTTTATCATTTTTCCAGAGAACCAATTTCCATTTTGAGCTTGATCTGCTTGTAATTTTATATATTTTATAGGTTTATTGTTTTCTGGTTCTACTTCAAAAGCTGTATAATCTTCATCTTTACCCTGCTCTGAATGATACTCGCAGTAAGTTTTCTTACATAATTCAGTCCACTCTGAGTCATTTGGATTATCTGCATTAAATTCATCTTCAGTACAACCATAAAATGTTCCTTCTCTCATCATACCGTTACCAGTGCCAGATCTATAATACCTTAATTCACAAACAGTAAATTCTCTATCTAATCCAATAATAACCCAACGTTCACTATCTGTATTATCCCATGCTGAATGATATCTAGTTCTATAATTACCATCAATCAAATTATCTGCACTTCCAGCATGTTCAACAGCTTGTGAAGAACAATCAATTATTTTCATATGAGATACTGGTATGTAAGTTTTTCCATACATTCCACATGCGTTCTCCATTAACTGTGAATCTGTAAAGTTTAATGTTTCAGGATCACTTGCGATATAATTTTTTGAAGATTTAGCTCTTACTTCAATTGTTTTATATTGTGTTAAGTCAGGAGCTTCTTTACTAAATGAAGTCCATTCCGCATCAGGGAAACTGTTTTCTTGGAATTCAGGATATTCACTCTCATCTTTTTTCAATATTTTTTCTTTAGTTATTCTCCATTCCATAGTATCATCAGCACCAAGTATACGGTTTTCATCATCATTTGCATAAAGTACAGATATGTCTGCTTCAGCCCTTGGAATTGTTCCCTTTAATATGTCTATTACATAATGTGTCTTTGTTCCATCTATTTCTATCTCAATATCGTTTTCATCATTTACTTCTGCAATTTTTTTATCAGGTATTTTTACCTTTTTGGCATTAGTTTCGCTATTCTCCCAAGTTTTACCACCATCTAAACTATATTTCCAATTGATATTATAGTCGTCACTTACAACTATATTTCCTGCATCTTCTCCATCAAAAGAGAAAGAAGCTATATTTGTATTTGTATTACCTAATATTACAGACGCTAGTGACTTAACCTCACCAAATTGAATATTTTGTTCTTTACTAGTAAGGCTTGTAGCTTTTACTAATGCCTCACGTTCTTTCATCTCTACTTCTAATAATTTTGCATCTTCTTCTAAATGTGGTTTTATAAGTTTTAGTAAATCATCCATTGCATTTGGATAGTATGTATATGCATCAATTATTTCATTTGCTAAACTTAGCCATTCTTCCTCAGATATTTCATCTCCCATTTTATTATAGGTTTGAATCAAATAATCGTATGAGTCAAGGTTAAGTTCATTTACTTCTAGCGCTTTTTTATATACTTTTACTTTTTCGCTATCATCAGAATATGAATTTGCAATCAAATTGTAATGTGATGATTTTATAAATTTATCATAATCATTAATATTTGCCTGTGCTAATATTATGTATCCAATGTTATTTCCTGCATTGCTTCCGCTTACATTCTTTTCGCAGAATGGTTTATTGCCCCAGTTTAGAAGTAATCTGTATCCATTACCTCCACCCCATTGAGTGCAAGATCTACCCCAGCCAAATATATTATTGCCCATATCCCAGTAGCCTATTCCTTCATCATTTTCACTATAACCTACAAATGCTTCATGACTAGGTTGATAAACTCCTGTAGATGGTAAACCATTTATTCTATATGTACTTTGTCCAACACGCGAACAATTCCAACATATTCCACCATCTTCAA
>CANQHH010000039.1 GCA_947623615.1 uncultured Clostridia bacterium
ATTTGGAACCTTAAATAAAAAAGTTAATAATGGAGATGTAACCAGAAAGTATTTACCATATGTTTTTACTGAACAAGGAATTTCAATGCTATCTGGAGTTTTGAAAAATGAAATTGCTGTAAAAGTTAGTGTTAATATAATGAGAGCATTTGTAGAAATGCGAAAATTTTTAATGATTAATGGACAAGTATCTGAAAGATTAACAAGTATGGAATATAAATTACTAGAACATGATAAAAAATTTGACGAGGTTTTCAATCAACTTCAGTTAGAAGATAATATCAAGCAAAGAATATTTTTTGATGGTCAAATATGGGATAGCTATAGTTTGATTGTAGATATTATAAAAAAAGCCAATAACAAGATTTTGATTATAGATAATTATATTGATGATAGTGTTTTAAAAATGTTGGCTAAAAAGAAAAAGAGTGTGGAAGTAGTCATTGTGACATCAGATAAAAGCAATATTCAAACTTTGGATATTAAAAAATTTAATAAGGAATATCCTATTCTTAAAGTTGCTAAGACAAATAAATTTCATGATAGGTTTGTTGTTATAGATAATAAAGAAATGTATCATTTAGGAGCTTCCATAAAGGATTTAGGAAAGAAATGCTTTGCAATCAATAGAATTGAAGATATGGAAATTGTAGAAAAAATTATAAATATAATACAATAAATACTAATTCACATGTTTTACCAGTGGATTGGTATTGACGTAATTTATAGTATAAAATTTAATATTTTATTATTATTCTAAAAATATGACAACTAATAAAATTTATGATATACTAAATATAATTAGATTCTGTCTAAAATCTAAAAGGATAATGAATAATTTGGTTAATAGATTGGAGGGGATTTAATATGAAATCAAAAATAAAGAATAAAAAATTAGTAATAGGTTGTATTATTGTTATTATTATATTAGCAGTTGCAATTATTACTGGAATATATGTTTATAATAAAACCAAAAATACAACAGATGATAGTACAAACGATAAAGCCTATATTGAGATATGGAGAGATATTACAATGGATGCTGATATAGACTTATATTCTACAGGGAGTGGTGAGAATGAAAAATTATATTTAGGAGCACAACCACTACAATACCGTATAAACAAAAATGGTGAGATATATACATATCAAGAAAGTTCGTTTAAAAATATGACGACAGGGGAAAGAGATCCTGCTACAAGTAATTATATAAAGACTATTTCACAATCTGAGGTAGAAAAAATAGAAAGTGAACTCAAATCAATTATAGAAAATAATACTAGCGATTCTTATGATTACGGCTCAACATATTGGTATATAAAAATGAATGAAGAAGTAAATAGAGTAAATGTGAATGTTTATCAATATGTATTAGAGCAATATGTAGATGAAAATTATGAGCAAACAGTAAAGGCAAGAAATTTAGAAAAATCCATCCATGATTTTATGAAAGAAAATTATGCTACTAATAAGTCTTCATCTAAATCAGAGGCGTTTGATATGTTGTCTCTAACTGATGAAGAAAAGAACATAATATTAGAAGCATATAAAAAAGAAAATCCTGATATTGAATTTGAAAATAGTGAATTATTGGATATAATAGAACAACAATCAATTATAATATGGAGTGAAAATTTAAAAGATTCTATTTAGAAATTATAAATAAAGGGTTATAATTGTAGACAGCTTTGGTCACATATTTGCATAAAAAAGATAAAGAGATAAAAAGCGTATAAAGTGGAATATTAGAGGAGCCAAAATATGAAAGATAAAAATGATAATAAAGTTGTTATTATATATATTATATTTGTTTTAATTGTATATTTTGCTTTTGGAATATATTACAAGATGAAATTAACGACGTTAATTGGCATACTTGTTGCATTATTTATTACAATGCTAATTATATATATTCCTTATAGAATTAGAGTCAAAAGAGAAGAATTAGTAAATGAATTATTTATAATAGAAATACGTAATAAATCCAATAATGATGAACGTATACGAATAACTGAAAAAAACATATTATTTAAATATAAAGGTGTTATAAATTATTATTATATTTTTCCTAGAATATTATCATCAATTTTTTTAAGAGGAAAAGCATGGGAAACGGTAACATATAGAATAAGGGGGAAAACTCAACTAACGGTTGATGAAGTAAATGAAATAATAAATGAAATAAATAAGTTAAATAATAATGTAGATGGCGATACTATATTAAATTACAAAGGGAATAAGAAATTGGTGGATAGAAATGATATAGATAAAATTATTCAAAAGTATTTTAAATAATTTATTGGTTTTATAAACCGACTGATATTTGTATCAATTGTATAAGAGCGAATAAGTTGTAAATAACTTAGATATCAGATCTGATGGAAGCACAAAAGCAAAAAATTACTTGCAAAGAAAAAAGTAATAGTGTAAAATATAACCATGAAAGAAAATAAACAAAAGATGGGAGTAGCAAAAGATGAAACAAAAAAACATAGAAAACTCTGAAAACGTTGAAACTCTAAGAGAGAGAGAGAGAGAGAGAGAGAGCAGTATTTAGAAGAAAAGAAGAAAATAAAAAAAATAAACGAAGGCCAAAAAGCCTTTATTAAGTATATCCAAAATGCAGACTATTGTTAGAGATAGCCTGTGTTTTTTGCGTGCTTTTAAAATTTTATGCAAATTCAACTTTTTATCCAAATTAATATAAATTATTTATTACGTTCCTTACTGTCGGCTTTACCAAGCCTCCAAACTGCATGTCACTCCATAAATAATTATATTAATTTGATGTAGAAAAAATAAATGGGAGGGAAAGTGAAATGAAGATAAGAAAATCAAATAAGCAAAATAAAAGAATATTAGGAATAACGTTAATAGCATTAGTAGTAACAATAGTAATACTTATAATAATATCGACAATAAGTATAAACTTAGCATTAAAAGGAGGACTAATTACAAGGACACAATCGAGCCAAAGAGAATTTGAAAATCAGGTAGTAAAGAATAAAGATATAATATTAGGATTGTTAGGAAAAAGAGAGGGATTGCAAACAGGAAGTTTAAAAATAAATAGTATATTAAAATCATATAAAAAGTCAAAAATAAATCCGAAATTTGTATATCAAATAGATGGAACATTAAATGGAGAAATAATATATTCGGATGTTGCGAGCTTTGAATATGATAATCCAGGAGAAAAAAGTATTATTTTAGACGATATTCCAGTAGGTGCAAATGTGACCGTAAGAGCAGTGTATACACCACCATCATATGCTTGCAATTCAGAGCAAGAACAAAATGTAGTTATTCAAGAAGATTCAATTGTAAATGTTAAATTTGAAGATTCATATACAAAATAGAGAATATAGGGAGGAAGGAATATGAAGAAAATAAAAGTAATTGCATTAATATCAGTAGTCATAATACTATTGTCTGCAACAGTAGTATATTCGTATTTTACAACATACGCTACAGCAGAAGGAGGTGTTAATATCAGCCTTGATGGGAGTGTAGATATGGTTGAATTAAGTGGAGGAAATGGAAATAGAAAGGTTACATTTTCAAATGCAATGAAAAGAGAAGTATATATAAGGAGTAAAGCGTTTGTAGGAAGTGTTTATGGAATAGAATATAGTGGAAATAAATGGGAACAAAGAGAAGATGGATATTGTTATTATACTGAACCAGTACAAGCAGGAAAGACAACAGAAGAGTTAGATGTTAATGTGCCTAATAGTGATGATGAAATATTTAATATATCAGTTGTATATGAGGTATCACCAGTGCAGTATTATAGAGATGGAGCTCCATATGAAGATTGGAGTAAAACAATAATATAGAATGGAAGGAAGGAAAAATATGAATAACAAAGAAAAACGAAAAATATCGATAATATTAAATATAGTAGCAATATTTATTGTAGTTGCACTTACTGTATTATTAGTAAAATCAGAAAGTAAATCAAGTGGCATTTCTGAGTTTGAGATGCAGGCTTCTAGTTATGAATCGGGAAATAGAGTAGGAATGCAGGATATAGGTATATCTTTACTTGAAAATGGTAAAATAGTGGCATATCGTAATTATGATTCTGATTCTGGTGGTGATACATGGAGTGAAAGGGGAGGAGTTCTTTTAGAGGATTTATTACAAGGAGACAATATTAAATTAGGTAAGGATTATGATGAGATAATAACTGTAGAAAATACAGGAACTATAAATGAATATGTTAGAGCCACTATTTATAAATACTGGACGAAGAGAGAAGGCGAAGAAAATGTTAAGGATACAGAATTGGATCCATCATTAATAGAAATAAATGTAAATGAGGGTGATGGGTGGCGTATAGACGAACAAGGTGGAACAGTTGAAAGGACGGTAATGTATTATGATCCTGTTTTAGAACCAGGAGGAACAACGCCACCTCTTATTGAGTCGATAAGAATAAAACCAGAAGTAGGAGAACTAGTTTCAAGTGAAAGAACAACAGATAAAAAAGGATATTCTGTAATTGAAGAAAAGTATAAATATGATGATCGTTATTTTTGCATAAAAATTGATGTTGATGCTGTTCAAGATCATAATTCTTTTGCTGCTGATGCAACCTAGTCATTTTACCCAAAAACCATAAAAAACTCGGAAAATAAATTCCGAGTTTTTATGGTTTTATCTCTTACTAAATTGAGGTGCTTTTCTAGCTTTTTTAAGACCATATTTTTTTCTTTCTTTCTTACGAGAATCTCTTGTTAAGAAACCAGCAGATTTTAAAGTTGGTCTATATTCTGCATTTGCCTCTAATAAAGCTCTAGCTATACCTAAACGAATAGCACCAGCTTGACCAGTAAATCCTCCACCTTGAACTTTACAAATAACATCATATTTCTCTGTTGTATTTGTAGCTGTTAATGGTTGTCTAACTATAACTTTTAAAGTATCTGTTCCTAAATATTCATCAATTGTTTTACCATTTATAGTAATATTTCCTGTTCCTTCTACTAATCTAACTCTAGCTATAGAGCTTTTTCTTCTTCCTGTACCGTAAAACACTATTTTCTCTTTACTTGCTTTAGGCATTTTTATATCCTCCCTCTATAATTAAAAATTCCAAACTTCAGGTTTTTGAGCAATGTTATCATGCTCGCTACCAGCATATACTCTTAATTTTTTTAACATTTGTCTTCCTAAACTATTATGAGGAAGCATTCCTTTTACAGCATGCATCATCATTTTTTCAGGATTATTGTTTAACATATCTCTGGCACTGATTTCCTTCATTCCACCAATATATCCAGAATGATGTCTGTAAATCTTTTGATCTAATTTTTTTCCTGTTAAAACAACTTTACTACAGTTTAATATAATAACATGATCTCCAACATCTAAATTTGGAGTGTAAGTTGGTTTATGTTTTCCTCTTAAAATTGATGCTGCTTGTGTAGCAACTCTACCTAAAGGCTTATTTTCTGCATCAATTATATACCATTTTCTCTCAATTTCACTTTTTTTAACACTATATGTTGTATTATTCATGGTAAAATATATCCTCCATTTCACAATTAAATTTTTAAAATTATATATATGAACCGCTATTAGAACCACCGGGGAGAAGCTCTAAATAGGTTACAAACTAACATATGCTTTAATATTTTATAATAAAAATGAGAGAAAGTCAAGCAAAATTGCAATTTTTAAAGAAATACGATAGGAATAAGATAAAAAAATGTGTATATACGTTGACAAAATGTTAAAAATGTAGTATTATATTAAAGTCAAGAAAAGAAGAAGCAATCCACTTCTCACCTTATCGAGTAGAAAAAGGTATGTAAATATAATGTTTTTATAGTTTATTTTTGTGGGTTGATTTGTTATTTTTTAAAGACAAATCATTTTTTATTTGGAGGTGTTTTATATAAAACAAGAATTACCTGTTAATGAACAAATTAGAGCTAAAGAGGTTCAAGTAATTGACGAATCAGGAGAAAAAAGAGGAGTAATGAGTCTAAATGACGCATTAGATTTTGCTTATGATAAGAAATTAGACCTAGTTTTGGTTGCACCAAACGTACAACCACCAGTTTGTAAAATAATGAATTATGGTAAGTATAAATTTGAGCAATCAAAAAAGGAAAAAGAAGCAAAGAAAAAGCAAAAAACATTTGAATTAAAAGAAATAAGAATAACACCTAATATAGAACAGCACGATTTTGAATTTAAAGTAAAGAATGCTAGGAAATTCTTAGAAGATGGCAATAAAGTAAAAATAACAGTAAGATTTAGAGGAAGAGAATTAAATTATGTTAAATTAGGAGAAAATAATCTAAATCAATTTGTTGAAGCTTTAGAAGATATAGCTACGCCAGAGAAAAGAGCTGTACTAGAAGGAAAAAATATGTTTATAATATTAGCTAAAAAAACAGAAAAATAGAAGATAGCTAATTAAAATATAAAGAATAGCAAGGAGGAAATATTATGCCAAAACTTAAAACAAATAAAGCAGCAAAGAAAAGATATTCATATACTGCTACAGGAAAAGTTAAAAGAACAAAATCAAATAAAAGACATTTATTAGCAAGAAAAACATCAAGAGCAAAATCAAGAGGAAAAGTTCAAGATGCTTATGCTGATAAAACATGCGTATCAGGAATAAAGAAATTATTACCATACGGTAATTAATCTAAAAGGAGGGAATAGAATAAGATGGCAAGAGTAAAAACAGCAATTATAACTCGTAAAAAACATAAAAAAATATTAAAAAGAGCAAAAGGATATTATGGAGCTAAACGTTATAGATTTAGAATGGCTAAACAAGCTGTTATGAAATCTGGAATGTATGCATATGTTGGAAGAAAAGACAAAAAAAGTAATTTCAGAAAATTATGGATAGCAAGAATTAATGCAGCAGCAAGAATGAATGGAACAACATATAGCAAAATGATAGCTGGACTAAAAAAAGCCAATGTTGTAATAAACAGAAAAATGTTAGCTGAATTAGCTATTACAGATGCAAAGGCATTTACAGATTTAGTTGAAATATCAAAAAAAGCGTAATAAAAGAAAAAAGAGGAAATCTAAATAATTTATTATTTAAATTTCTTCTTTTTTTATTTTTATTGAATAGGAAAAATCGAAGATTTTTGCTATACAACAAGGTTAAGTTACCTTGGACCGTGTAATAATTGCGAAGCAATTTTGCACATATGGCGAAGCCGCTTTTCTTATTATTGTTTTTTTATTTTGGGTTTAGATATTAAGGAAGCAATATATCCAAAAACAATTGCAGCAGCTATACCACCAGCAGATGCTCTTACTCCACCTGTAAATGCTCCAAGAATTCCTGAATCCTTTATCTCTGTAAGTGCTCCTTTAGCTAAGTTAGCACCAAAACCTGTTAAAGGAACAGTAGCACCACAACCTGCAAAATCAATAATATATTTATATATACCAAGTCCTCCTAGAATAGCACCAGTGGTTACAAATATAACTAAGATTCTAGCGGGAGTTAGTTTGGTTTTATCTATCAAAATTTGACCAATTATGCAGATTAAACCACCAACAATAAAACATTTTATAAGTTGTAAAAAGTCGATACTTTGAATAAAGTCCATAAAACATTGTCTCCTTTCTAGTTTTCTATTGCTATAGCATGAGCAATTCCTGGTATTGATTCACCTTGTTGTGAACTGGTGGAATTCATGAGAGCTCCAGTTGCAATTAAAAGTATTTTATTTAATTTTTTTTCCTTTAATTGTTTAAAGTAATATCCAGAAAAAACTGTTCCTATGCAGGCACATCCACTACCACCAGAATGTGTATCTTGATTTTCTTTGTCAAATATTAAAACTCCACAATCTTCATAATTATTTTTTATATTATAACCTTTAGTTTCAGCTAATTCAGTAAGAATTTCTTTACCAATGTAGCCTAAGTCACCGGTGATTATTGCATCATAGTAGCTAGGTTTTCTGCCAGTATCTCTAAAATGTGTAATAAGTGTGTCAAGTGCGGCAGGAGCCATTGCAGCTCCCATATTGTTTGCATCTTTTATACCCATGTCAACGATTTTTCCGGGGGTAATGCAAGTAATGTATGGACCAGTTCCAGAGAAAGTAAGAATTACTGCTCCAGACCCTGTTACAGTCCATTGACTTGATGGTGGTCTTTGATTTCCAAGCTCTAAAGGAAATCTAAATTGCTTTTCAGCACTACAAAAATGGCTAGAAGTAGCACATAATGCGTTACTTGCACCACCACTTTCGATAAATACACTTGCAAGGCACATACTTTCGACAAATGTAGAACATGCTCCAAATATTCCAAAAAAAGGAATATTTATTTCTCGAAGACCAAAGCTAGATGAAATACACTGATTTAAAAGATCTCCAGCGAAACAAAAGTCAATGTCAGTTGATGCAATACCAGATTTTGCAATAACTGAATTAACATTTTCTTTTATGATTTTACTTTCAGCCTTTTCCCAAGTTTTTTCTCCCCAAAATTCATCATCTAAGCATTGATCGAAATATTTTGCAAGTGGACCTTGAGATTCTTTTGGACCAACAATAGAAGATGTCTCTAAAATAGTGGGAGGGTTATCAAATGTAATAGTTTGAGTTCCAACTCGCTTCATATAAAATTCACTCCTTTTCCGTTCAGACCTGTCCCTAAATCCTTAAAAAAAGGAAATAGGGACTGTCCCCAATATGCCAATCAGGACTGAGGTGGAGATGCCAAATACAAGTACGGGGCCAGCTACAGTGAACATTTTTCCACCAACTCCCATTATATAACCTTCTGACTTATACTCAATGGCTGGAGAAACAATAGAGTTGGCAAAGCCTGTAATAGGTACTAAAGAACCTGCACCAGCAAATTTTCCAATTTTATTAAAAATATTCAATCCTGTTAATAATGCTGATATTCCAATAAGTATTATTGATACTATTGTTGAAGCAGATGTTTCATCTGCACCTTTAAATGTACAAAAATCAAATATAATTTGTCCTATTGTGCATATTAATCCTCCAACCCAAAATGCATTAAAACAATTTTTTAATATAGGTGAATTAGGGGATTTCTGATCCACATAATTTGAATATTCTTGTTTAGTTTCTATAGGTTTCATAATAACCTCCTAATCTCTATCTCTGTCTATAACAAAAGCAATATCTAAATCTACATAATATTGTACTATTTTTTTTCCATCAATTTTCGCTCTTTGTTCTAGAATTTTTACAGAAGATAAATAATCTAGTGTTTTTGACGCTTCAGCTACTGCATGTACTATAGCATCTTTCCATGATACATTAGATGTTCCTGTAATATTTAAGTGTTTTTCAATACC
This sequence comes from uncultured Clostridia bacterium, assembly GCA_947623615.1. GTDB lineage: Bacteria > Bacillota > Clostridia > TANB77 > CAG-508 > CALXVA01. Next base: position 9,338 of record CANQHH010000039.1, read on the forward strand.
CAATTAAAATCAACCTCCAATTCATATTTTATATTTATATAATTTCCCAAAATATTCAAAATATACAAAAAAATAAATATTGAAGAAAATATGTTATCGAGTAAAAAAAAGAAAAAATATATTTTATACTATTGATTTTTGGTATTTTATGATATAGTATAAGAATGGATATTGTGATAGAAGGAGA
>CANQHH010000040.1 GCA_947623615.1 uncultured Clostridia bacterium
AAATATATTATCATGCTACAACTTCTTATATTTTTATTTTCTTCATTTTCCTCTATTTCTTCAATAATATTAATATCTGTATTTCTTGAAGCACTTGTCGTAAAAATTAAATCTATATTAATATCTATATTTTCATCAGATGTAACCACGAAATTTTTCATTCCTACTTCTACAGATGTATCTATGTTATAATTTGTAGAAATTCCATTAAAATCCACATTAAAATTAAAAGGTAAATTCACCATTTTACTGTCTAGACCCGTATTGTTGGCTGTTGCATATAAAAAATTTAGTTTAATTTCTCCTTCATATAATATTCTATCATTTAATATTGTTTGTTTTAATATCTCTGTCTCCACATTTACATCATATATTTTGTTTCCCTGTATATTGGCAATTTGCCTACTTTCTCTGACATTATAAGTATTATTTACAACTTCTTTTTTATGCATAACTCTAATTTGCTTTTGCGTAAAATTCAAATTCATTGTAGGACTGTAAAGATCTTGAATTAACTGTATTTCTTGATTTTTATATACCTGACAAAATACCTCTATTTCTGCCTCAATATATATAGAATGTTCCTCTACACTATTCGGCTTTACTAGCAGATTTTTTAATTCATATTTAACATCACATATATTATCTTCTTCAATATCTTGTATATCTATAAATCCCATTACAGGTATGGTATTTTCTATCAAATTAATTCTATTATCATCAGTTAAATATAATATTTTCACACTAACATCTGCTTTTACAAGTATTTTATTATAACTTATTTTTGTATCTTTATTTATAAATTTTATATCTACTTTCATTACTTCTGCTAAATTATCTATATTATCTAAAACTAACGTATCTTTAGCATATACCTTTGTTGCTCCGCTTCCCATAAGCGAATTTATACTTAAATCCTTATTTAATGTTTGTATATCTTTTAATTTTATACTATTTATAATATCTACATTTTCATTTGAACTCACCTTTACCTCTATATCTAAAATAGCTTTTATATTTATTTTTCGTCCATTTAAAACTTTACACTCTATACTTTTTAATGTAACATTAGTTTCCAAAGTCATGCCTGGTTTAGCTTTATCTGCATCTATTATTTGAGTAAAATCTATATTACTATTAAAACCTCTTATATTTCCATTCTCATCATCTGCTAAATACATTATATAAGTGTCTACACTACCATCTATTCTTATCTTTCCTTCTAAAATTTCTTTTTTATATGTGCATACTGTACCACTTGTACTTATTGCACTTAGGATATCTGGCTTTATATCAGGAATTATACTATCTCCTTCTACAATAACACTTTCATTTTTTTGTTCAATTATTTGGTTGATACATACACTATCTTTAGTCGTTTCAACAGCCATATTAAACCCCTCCTTAAATTTTTAGATATTAATTTATATTTAGGGGCAACAAAAAAAATTCCTATATATAGGAATTTTTTCTATATTCTTTTTCTTTTTACTTCTGAAATTGGTGGTATAAGTGGGCTATACCCCTGACCATCAAATACATCTACTTCTACAGTTCTTGTAAGGATATCTGTGTAACTATAAGTTACACTACTTTCATCTTTCTCATATCTAATCACAAAAAGATTAGGATATGCTTTTTCTATTATAGCCTCTTTTTCAAACGATTTACTTCTTCCCAAAGAACCTTTTATTATTATTTTCTGTCCGATCTTTTGATTGATGTCTGTTTTTAAATTTAGTATATCATCTTGAAGAATCATTTATAAAATCACCTACTTCGCTAATATGTCTAAATTATATCATAGTAGTATTTCAAAGTCAAAAAAAGTCAATTAGTGTCGATTTTTCGTAGTCCACTTATACCAGTATATTCAGCCATTTTTTGTTTGTTTGTTACATTTTTGTTACATTTTCGTTACATATATATTACATTATATTAAAAGTATCTTTTTTTTACCATTTGCACCTATTCCATTTACCCCTCTTTCTCCATCTCTTAGCTCATCTTCTATGTCCCTTATTGTTATATATTTATTAAAATCTGTAGTTGCAACTCTTTCTGCAACAATTAATGGGTCTATGAAGTCTATTAATATTCTTGCAGGTGACGAAGCAAAATTCGCACCTGCTTTTATTAGTTCCTCATAATAACTTTGACAAGCTCCAGCAAATATTACTAAATCTTTTTTCAAGTTTTTATTTGCTCTAGCTTGCTTTACTGTATCTATAAAATACTTTGAATTTCTATAATTGTATATGTCATTATATCTTGTTCCATTTTTTATCATTCCATCATGCCCAGTTATTACTAAAATATCAGGTTTAAATCTATCTAGTAAATTTGATACAAGGCTTGCTTGTCTATTTTCTGCAATATTTTTTACAAATGCTTTTAATCCCATTTTTTTATAAAACATACTTGATTTTTCGCTATATCTTCTATCTCCATCTGGTGATTGTCATTTAATACACCTTTTTTCTTTGCAATCCAGTTGTAACTTATAATTCGGCATAATTTCAAAATTAAACCTTATATCAATACTTCTGTCTTTATTAAAGACTATTTCTTTTATTAAATCTTTGAACACATATTTATAAATATTTTCTTCTGTCATCATCTCGCTGTATTTTCTTTCTAATTCTTCTCTCTTTAATGTAATATTTCTTTGTTCAATTAGTTGTTCTAATTCTTTTTTTAAGGATTCTCTTTTTTTATTTTCTAATTCTTTTAGTTTTAGGAACTCCTCTAAACTTATTTCATTTTTTGTTTTCTTAATATATAAATTTCTAACTTTGTTATTGTAGCTTTTATTGGTAGATTCAATACTCATTATTTTGTTTCTTAATTCATCTTTCTTTGAAATGTTTTCATATACCTTGTCCAGAATCTTCTTTCTATTAGCAAAGTGGTCAATAATATCTTTTAATGAATTATAGACTATTTTTTGTAAAATTTCATCTGAAATTTTTTTATTGTTCTTGCAACCATTATATTTTTTTCCTTTATTCTTGCAGAAGAAATTATAATGAATATTTCCAGATTCACGAAGTCTTCCAGTAATACTCATTTTTTCTCCACATTCTCCACATATCACTAATCCATTCAAAATTCCATTATATCCTTTTATTCTATTTTCTTTTCTTTTTATTTGTTTTATTTTAGAATTAGCCTCATCGAAAAGATATTGTGATATTATTGCTGGATGTGTTTTTTCCATTATTTCTCTATCTCTAATTGCAATATGATTTCTTTTAGATTGCTTATAGTTAGGCTTTATAGATTTTCTAATCACATTATCTCCTGTATATGTACGGTTTCTAATTATTCTATAAATTATTTTATCAGACCATTCATCAAAATAATTTTTATTTCTTGACTTTGTCATCTTTAAATACTGCATAGGAGATAATATTCCTTCTTCGTTTAGTCTATTTGCTACATCTTTTCTGGTTTTTCCACTTGCGATTTCCTCAAATATTCTTTTTACAATTTTTGAAGCAGTTTCATCTATCTTTAAGGTTATCTTATCATTTGAATATTCTTTTATATATCCATAAGGTGCAATAAATCCCATATAATAACCTTTTTGTGTTTTCATTCTTTTAATTTCTTTTATTTTTACAGATGCGTCTTTAATATATCTATCATTCATTATGGACTTAAATCCTATCATAATATCATTATACATTGTGTCTGGACTATTACTATCGTAATTCTCATTTATAGCAATATACCTTATATTATTCTCTGGAAAAAATTTAAGTATATAAAAGCCTGTTTCTACATATTCTCTCCCTAATCTTGAAAAGTCTTTTGTTATTATAGTACTTATTTTATTTTGCTTTATATCTTCTAGCATTTCTTCAAATGCAGGTCTATTGTAATTTATACCAGTATAACCATCATCAATATAATTTTTACTTATTATTAGTCCAATATTTTTTGCATAATTTTCTATATATGAAATTTGATTTGTTATACTTTTAGACATAGCCTCTTTATCTTTTTTGTAATCTTCTTCTGATAACCTTATATACGAGCAAACTATTTTTTCTTGTATCATTCTATACTCCTCCATTTATATTAAAATTAAAATATATTTTTACATTTTTGTTTTTATCTATTTCAATTTTTTTTATAAGTTCACTTATTAATTCTTTATCAGGTTTTTCTAAATGTATAAATTTATCAATTAGCATTTGCTTATAGTTATCATTTTCTCTTTTATTCTCGCAATTTAATAACATTACTTCAATGTCTTTTACTTTTTTTAGGTATCTTTTCTTATCATTATCTAAACTAGATTTTATTTTATAAAAGTCATCACTTGTTAAAATTCCTTTTGCCCTGTCCTTATATAAATCACTAGTCGCCTTTTCTATTACTTCAATTTTATTTTTATATGTACTTAATTCTCTCTCGAATTCTTTAATACTACTTGTATTGCTACTCTTTGAGTTGTATTTACTTTCAAGTTCATCTCTTTTTGAATGACTTGATATCATTTTTCTTAATTTCTTTATAACTATTTCATTTAGTTTTTCTTCTTGAAAATAGTGTAAAGAACAATTCCCGTTTCTATAGTCCACATTTGTTTTACAGCAAAAATATGGCTTATCTACATAAGGTTTCTTTTTATTTTTCTTATAACTTTTTCTCACTGTCATTTTCGCACCACATTCAGAACAATATACAAGACCTTTTAACAAATAATCATATTTCTTTTTACCTACACCTGATTTAATCTTTTTTATATTTTGAACTTGATTAAATATTTCCTTACTTATTATTGGCTCGTGCATATTTTCTGAAATAATCCATTCTTCTTTTGGTAATTTTATTTTTTTCTTTGACTTATAATTTACTTTATCAAATTTTCTTTGAATAATATTACCAATATAAACCTCATTATTTAATATGTGATTTACTGAAGATATTTTCCATAGATTCGTCGTATATGTTTTTTTAATATTTTTATTATTATAAACACTTGGTGGTTCTATTCCCTCATCTGTTAAAGTTCTTGCTATCATTGAGGCTGTCATTCCTTTTAATCTCATATTAAATATTCTTCTTACTATACTAGCTGAATATTCATCAATAATAAATTTATATTTATTATTATCATCTCTTTTATATCCATAAGAAACTGTACTTCCCACAAATAATCCCTGTTTCATTTTATTTTGTCTTATACTTTTTATTTTTCTCGATGTATCTTTTAAATACATATCATTGATTACTGTTTGAAAAGGAATTATATCTTCAACTCCGTTTGGCTTTTCTGTATCAAAGTTCTCCAGTATCGCAATATACCTTATATTATTTTCTGGAAAGAATTTAAACATATAATGACCAGTTTCTATAAAATCTCTCCCTAATCTTGATGTATCTTTTGTTATAACAGTATTTATAACTCCCAATTCTATGTCTTTTATTAATCTTTTAAAATTAGGTCTATCAAAATTGCTACCAGTATATCCATCATCTACATAATAATCATAGATAAACATTCCATTTTTTTCTGCATATTCCTTTATGTATTCTCTTTGATTTGTAATACTTTCACTTTCTTTATTTGTTCCTTCATCTTCTTTTGATAATCTTATATATGCCCCTACTTTACAGGTTTTAGTTAAGTAACCGTTCCAAAAATATTCCTCCTCTCCTTTCGGTAACACTTAACCACATATATATAATCTTCTTAAGTCTAACCCAGCTAAGTGTTTGTTAAAATATTTCTATCTAAATAAGATTCAAAGATCTTTATTATCTTAGTATCTAAATCTTCTTGTTTTGTATCAAAATAACAAGTTACTTTTTCCGTATTTTTTTCATTATCATTTTTACATTCCATAGTTTTTCCTCCTATTCAAATTTATGAATTTTTAATGCTTTTATTACAAAAAAAGATAGACTTTCTAATCTATCTTTAAATTTTCTTATTTTTTACTCTATATGTATGTATCCCTTATTTTATCTTTTACATTTTTAACTGCTTGTTGTGGTGTATAAAGAACCTTTTATTTTTACTTTATACCTACTTAATCTGGATTATCTGGAGAAGTTGGGTCTAGAGCTGGTGCTATTGTCAAAATCCCAGATACGGTACTTACATCGTAATTAGAATAATATCCCTTATTACCATCTTTAATATCTGTCACTTTAACGTAAATCCTGTAATCTCCGTATTTTTTCACCTTCACTTCTTGAGAATTTCAAACTAACCTCGTCATCTCCCTTCAATCCTACGATAGTCGCAGTGAATTCTGGATCGTCAGCCCCTTGTACTTTAGTTGCATTATTAGCATATATAGTTAATTCTGCCGGATATATGCTATAATACTTTTTAACCTTTCCTTCATAATCACCTATTCCTGTAATTGTTACAGTTATAAATTCTGCATCAATAAAATCTTTTGTATTATAATTTACCTTATAATCTCTATCTTTTTTTAATATTTCATTTGTTTTCCCATCTTTTACTACTGGTTCCCATTTATGTTCTGTTTTATCATATTCATAATCTTCTGGTTCATCTACACTAAATGATTTTAACATAGGTTCATTTCCTTCTAGGTCAGCAAGTTCAGGTGTTTCCTGCTCTCCTAATTTTCCTAACTCTCTATTTCCACTTTCACCATAATATTTTACTCTATATTGGGTTTCGTCTTCATCTGCTAATTTTATTTTTCCTACTACTGACGCTAACTTTGTTGTTTTCGCTGTTTCTTCAGTTATCTCTTCTAACTTATATACATCATTTCTCCCATCTGTTCCATTTCCTAATGATGCTTTTTTTCCTAGTAGATTCTCCGTATTTATTACATATCCTGCATCTATTTTTTCTAATCCTATTATTTGCTTTTCTTGTAAATATTCAATAAATCCTACTTTTTTCTTGGATCTATCTATACAAAATGCTGAATACTCCATATCCATGGCTTCCCACACAGAATGATGTACATGATCTATTTTTGTTCTCTCTGTTGAATTTATAATTCCATTTTTCCCAAATGCTATATTGATAGTTATCAATGATAAAATTACCAGTATTGATATCGTTACTACTAGTGCTACTAAAGTTATTCCTGATGTTTCTCTTTGAACTTTTTTCAATCGTTTTCTCTCCCTTCTTGTTTATTTTTTTATCCAAATTAATATAAATTATTTATTTCGTTCCTTGCTGTCGGCTTTATCAAGCCTCCAAACTGCGCGTCGCTCCATAAATAATTATATTAATTTTACCTAAAACAAAACACAGGCTACTTCTAACAATAGTCTGCATTTTGGATATACTTAATAAAGGCTTTTTTGCCTTCTGTTGTTTTTTTATTTTCTTCTCTAAATACTGTTCTCTCTCCTATAGCTTCAACGTTTTCATCCTTTGTCATTTTTATTTACCTCTCTTTTGTACCAAACTACATAACATATTTATATCATACTTTCTCTATTTTTACAACATAAATTTTCTTTTGTAATATAATTGTAATATTGGTAGCTTTAAATGTCCTATAATTTAATGATTTTAGGTTACTTAAATGAGTATCTCCATCTAAATGTAATATCTTTCCAGTATAAATTATTTTATTGCTTCTTCTAAGTAGCTCCCCTTTTTCTATTTTTTCTTTAAATCTTTTTTCTTGTATTTTTCTATTTTCTTCTATTTTTATTTTTTCTATTAATTCTAAATCACTTACATCACTATCTGCTTGTATTCTAATATCTAATCCTTTTAATATAGCAATTCCCTCACCATTTTTTAGCTTTATTATTTTATCAACTACAAATAATATATCCTTATTATACTATTTTCTACCTACTATATCTCCCTTTTTTATCTTATCCATATCTTTCACCTCATATTTAACAACTAGGTTACTATATGATATGTCGAATTTTGTAAATACGTGACTAATAAATAAATAGTTCTATTATTTTTTTCTCAGAATACAATTGTAAAAAAACACATCGTATATACAAGGGGGTTTTTTAGTTGAAAAAAATGTATATAGAAGAACGTGCAGTCTGTTTAGCACATTATATTATAGATAATAAAGATACTGTTAGAGGTGCTGCTAAGAAATTTGGTGTAAGTAAAAGCACAGTACATAAAGATGTTTCTGAACGTTTACTAAAAATAAATCCTGGGCTTGCAGCTGAAGTTCGTGAGATTCTAAACGAAAATAAAGCAGAACGTCATATACGAGGAGGGCTTGCAACAAAATTAAAATATAATCACAATATTTCAAAAGATGACAATATAGCAATGTAATATTTACAAATATAATACAAGTTGATGAGTAACATAATATGTACCATTTCGTGTACATCTCAAGAAAAAATGGGAGAATTTCTCTCCCATTTTTCTTATAATATTCGCATATTTATAAGTAAGATTAGATATGCTATTGACATGCAAAATCCTGCAATAACATCACTTGTATAATGTACTCCTAAATAAATTCTACTTATACATATTAAAAATATTAGAACTCCTAATAACGCACACAATATTCGTTTTGTTTTTACATCTTTTACATTTTTATAAATCATATAAATTAAATATCCATAAAATGCCGTACTTATCATAGAATGTCCAGACGGAAAACTAAAGCCTGTTTCGTCTATAATCCTTAGTTCATTTGGTCTGGGTCTTAAAAATATATTTTTTAATATGAAATTTAGCGCAGCCACAAGAAATAAATTAAGTGGTATTGCTATTTTATGTTTTCTATCTTTAACTACAATAACTCCTATAATCGTTATAATACATAAAAATATAGGACTTGCCAATTTTGTTATTATTTTGAAAAAACCAGTTAAAATATCATTCCTATGATTTACCATAAAACCATATACTACACTATCGAATATTATCTTTTCATTAGCTAATACATTTTCAGCTAAAATTACAAATACGCAAATTACTATTGCGAGTACAATCCATCTTCTGTTTATTAAAACATCTTCCTTCATTTTATTTACCATATTTTAAATTCCCATTATATTATATCCATTATCAGCATAAATTACCTGACCTGTAATACTGCTAGACATATTACTAAATAAAAATGCTACTACGTCTCCTACTTCTCTAGTTGTTACATTTCTTTTTAATGGTGCTTTTTCTTCAACTATATCTAACATGCTTCCAAAATCTTTGATTCCTTTGGCAGATAAAGTTTTTATTGGTCCTGCAGAAACAGCATTTACACGTATATTTTTCTTTCCTAAATTGTCTGCTAAATATCTTACACTACATTCAAGCGCTGCTTTAGCTACACCCATAACATTGTATCCTGCAAGTACTTTTGTTGATCCGTAATATGTTAATGACACTAAACTTGCACCATCATTTAGCATTTCTAACTCATTTGCAATTCTACTAACAGCCACAAAAGAATATGCACTAACATCATTTGCATGACAATACCCTTCTCTACTTGTATTTATGAAGTCATTTCTTAAATCTTCTGTATTTGCATGAGCAATACT
>CANQHH010000041.1 GCA_947623615.1 uncultured Clostridia bacterium
TCTTTTAGTTTTTCCCTATCTTTTAATGATGCCTGTACAAATATTACATTATTAGCATTTTTTATATTCTCCAATTGTTTTAATTTAATCTCATCACTCTTTAAAGACGATATTACCATAGCAAAATTAAATTCATCTTCTATTTCCATTTGTTGCAATTCTGCCAGTTTCAAATCGTCACTTTCTAAGCTCATTATAACTCTACATTTTAGACTTTCATCATTTATATTTTTCAGACATTCTATTTTTATATCTTCATTTTTGATTGACTCTATAATTGAATCTTGCATTGCCATGGTTTCTATGGTTTCTAAGAATTTTATTCTATCCTTTTCCTCTAACAATAATATTATTCCTACTTTATAACCATCACCGCTTAATAGCTCTACTCCCTGTTCTAGCAATTTATAGTCTGTAATCTCTCTTATAATTCTATCCTTTAGCATATCTTCTCTTAACAAAGAAGCAACTTCTAGCCTATGTTCATCACTTTTAAATTCAATAGTTTCTAATACTTTCTGTTTTTCATACGATGTATGAAGCAAATCTAAATTGGCTATTTTATTTTCATCTGAAGAAAGAGTTTCTATAATATCTCTATAATAAAACGAATTATTTATGTATTTCTTCATAGCCTCTATTTTCTTTTCATCAGACTCAAATGTTTTAATAATATTCTTTTTATTATAGTCATCATCTTCAAATAAAAGTAAAGCTTTCATTTTTAAATCATCTGATTTAATGCTTTTAATTATATCTACTCTTATATATTCATCTTGCTCTTTATTCATTATATACTCTAATTTCTCTCTATCTGATAATGCTATTAATCTTTTCTCAATCTCATCCATATTACTTTCCTCTTTTATAGTTTCATTAGTCAACATTTTCATTTATCTCTACAGTTTTTTTATTATTTTTATATTCAATATAATCTGTTATAAATAATTTTAATACTGCTATTATTGGTACTGCTAGAAACATTCCCCACACACCAAAATATGCTCCTCCTACTGTAACTCCAAAAATTACTAATAATGGACTTATTTTTAATGATGAACCTATTATTTTGGGGTTAATTATATTAGCATCAATTTGTTGTAATATTACTACAACTATTATCATAGTAATAGCTTGTCCTAAGCCTCCTGTTAGAATTGTAATTATTGTAGCTATTACAACTGCTATTATTGCACCAAAATATGGAATCATATTAAATACACCAATCATAACACCTAACAAAACCGCATATTTTATGCCTAATATAGACATTGCAATTGATGTTATTATTCCTACTATAATTCCATCAATAAACTGACCTGCTAAGAAATTAAAGAAAATTTCATTTGTTCTATAAAAATATTTTCCCATGTTTTTATATGTATGCTCTTTAAACATTGCTTTTCCAAAGCTTTTAAAAAACTCTAACATTTCTTTTCTTTGTAATAATATGTATACAGATACAATTATTGCAACAAAAAAGTCAAATATTTTACTTGCAATATTCATCGCACCTTTTGCATACCCTGCTAGATTATCGATGTTCACAAATTGCTTTAAGTCTATATTTCTTATACTATTTACTAAATCTTTAACAATATCACTTTTTAATATCGAATCCTCTGGTAATGCCTCTAAATTGTTTACTGTTATATTGTAATAACCTTGAAAATTATTAACTAAATCTATTACACTATTCGTAATTACTGGTAATATAAAATTTATTGCTATTACTAATAATATTACTACTATAGCGTATGTGGCAAATATTGCTAATGCCCTCGACTTCTTGGCTATAAATTTTGGTTTTTTTATTCTTACTAAAACATTTTCAATTTTCCTTGACGGAATATATAACAAATATGCTATTAAAATACCTATAAAAAATGGCATCAATATATCTAGCAGATTTTCTATCCATAGCCCTATATCCGAAAAATTATCTAGTGTTTTATACACTACAATTACAGCTACTGCAAATAAAAACCAATATAACCATTTGGTTACTGTTCGCTTTTTTTCTTTCTTTTCCATATATTACTCCATTCCATATTTAATATCTATTCCAACTGGACAATGATCACTTCCCATTATATCTGAATAAATATAACTTTCCTGTATTTTGTCCTCTATTGATTTTGAAACTATAAAATAATCTATTCTCCACCCTATATTTTTCTCTCTACTACGAGCCATGTATGACCACCAAGAATAACACTCTTCTTTATCAGGATACAAATATCTAAAACTATCTGTAAAACCAGAATCTAATAATTGTGTCATTTTATTTCTTTCCTCATCTGTAAATCCAGCATTTTTTCTATTTGTTTTTGGATTTTTTAAATCTATCTCCTTATGTGCTACATTCAAATCACCACATAAAATAACTGGTTTTATTTTATCTAGTTTTAATAAATAGTTTCTAAACTCATCTTCCCATATCATTCTATATTCTAATCTCTCAAGCTCTCTTTTTGAATTAGGAGTATAACAATTTACTAAGAAAAATTTTTCGTATTCTAATGTTATAATTCTCCCTTCTTGATCATGTTCCTCTATTCCTAAACCATATGTTACATTTATGGGCTTACTTTTTGAAAATATGGCTGTTCCTGAATATCCCTTCTTTACAGCACTATTCCAATATTCATGATATCCTTTAAATATTCCTTTTATATTATCATCAATTTGATTTTCTTGCATCTTTGTTTCTTGTATGCAAAATATATCTGCATCTATTTCAGCAAAAAAATCCTTAAAACCTTTATTAACTACTGCCCTTAATCCATTTACATTCCATGATACTAACTTCATATTATTCCCACTCTCTCTTTAATAAATACAACAAATGACTCAAAAAGGCAATGAGCCTTTATATGAGCCATTATAATCTTATTATTATCTAAAATTCATATACATAGCATGTAAGACTATGTCTTCCAAATTGTAGAGCCTTACTATGTGTATTCATGTATATATCTATCTTATTGCTAGATATAGCTCCACCTCTATCTTGTACTACAAACCAACCACCGTTTGGCTTGTCTTTAAAATATGGTATATATATAACTGTTCCTATCGGATATGATTTACCTGCAGCTAAAGTATACCACTCTGATGCTTTTGTTCCAGATGACGTTATACCATTTGATTTACCACAACAACTTATACAAGAGCAATATGCTGATGTATTAAATGTTTTTACTTTTGGTGTTATTCCTTTTACCTTTTTAGCTAGTGCTGTTGATGCTGTCTCAGCAGGATTATTTGTCTTTGAAGCTGTTCTAATATCTGCACTTCTAGATGTAACTTGTTTTGTTCTAACTTCAACAATTTTATCAACTGGTTTCTTTATAACTCTTGAAGATATTTCTTTTTTCTCTATTTCGTTTCCATTTTGATATTTTACTTTATATGTTATCTCTTTTATTCCATCAACACCATTTTGTACTACTCGGTCTTGCTTAGTTCCTGAACCTGTAGAAACATCCTTTTTTACTGTTTGATAAGGTATTTTTACTTGCTCAGTAACAATCTTTTCTACTATTTTAGAATAGTTTTGTAATACATCTTGTGCTGTGACATCTGAAGATTTCTCTTCTTCCGCTAATGTACTTACAATTTCTGCTTCATTGGAAATAATAATAGTTTTGTTATCAGAAATCTCCTCATTTGTTGAAGGTGTAGCCTTTTCATCATCTAGTAAAATAATGTGATTCTCTTCTAAAATTTCTTTAACACTTGTCTTTGTAGTTAAAACGTTCATTTCATATCCACTTGATAGAACTATTTTAACACTGTTTACCTTGACATTCCCTGCCATAACACCAATACCTAATATAAATATTAGTATTACGCTTATGCATACTATTTTCTTTAAAGAAATAGATGCCTTGTCATAATTTCTCATATGATTTTTGTTCCCTCCTTTAAAAAGCAACAACCTCATTATAACATTAATAATTTTATATGTCAAATTTTGGTCATTCTTCCAAAAACATTGATATACTAATATTATATGTTGCTTGTACCAAAATATGACTAAAAATTTTTTTATTTTTTTTATTGTTCTATATCTATTGTATAATATTTCTAGATATGATAATATTAAATTATATATTTATTTTTTAAGGAGGATATAATTATGGGATTAGTAATCGCTTTAATAATTATTGTAGTTGTCTTAATCATTGCTATTGTTGGTATTTACAACAGCTTAGTAACATTAAGACAAAGAGTAAAAAATGCTTGGAGTCAAATTGATGTACAATTACAAAGAAGATTTGATTTAATACCAAATTTTGTTGAGACTGTTAAAGGATATATGGGACATGAAAAAGATGTATTAACTAAAGTAACAGAATTACGTAGTTCTTGGGCTACTGCTTCTAGCGTTTCAGAAAAAGTAGATCTTGATAATCAACTTTCTAGCACATTAAAAACTATTATGGCTATTTCTGAAAACTATCCAGAGCTAAAAGCTAACCAAAACTTCCTTGATTTACAAGAAGAATTAAGAAATACTGAAAATAAAATTTCATATTCTAGACAATTCTATAACGATACTGTAACAAGATACAATACAAAATTAGAATTATTCCCTTCTAATTTCGTAGCTTCTATGTCCCACTTTACACCTGAGACTCTATTTGAAGTTGAAAATGAAGAAGTTAAACATAATGTTAAAGTAGACTTTAATAATTAAGAAGGTATTTTATGTACGAAGATATTAGAAATAATAAAATTAAAACTGGTGTAATTGTATTTATCTTTTTAGTTGTAATTGCTCTTATTATCTATTATGTATGTATGGCATTTGATTTAGGTGAACTATCAATTGTTATAGCTATGATTTTTGCTATTACATCTACATTTGGTTCATATTACTATAGTGATAAAATTGTATTATCTGCAAATAGAGCTCGTCCAGCAACTCCAGATGAAAACAGAAAGCTTGTTAATATTCTTGATGGACTTATGGTTTCATCTGGTCTTGAATATAGACCTAGATTATATGTTGTAGATGATCCTCAACCTAATGCATTCGCCACTGGAAGAAACCCCAAAAATGCAGTTATTTGTGTTACAAGCGGGCTTTTAGATATGCTTGACTACTACGAATTAGAAGGTGTTGTTGCACATGAGCTTTCTCACATAAAAAACTATGACATACGTTTATCTGCTATTGTTAGTGTAATGGTTGGATTCATAGTTATGTTATCAGATTGGGTTAGTCGTACTTTATTCTGGGGCGGTGGAAGAGATCGTGATAATGATAGTAGAGGAAATTTCATACTTATGTTAATAGGTTTACTTTGCTTAATATTAGCACCTTTATTTGGTCAACTTATGCAATTAGCCTTATCAAGACGTAGAGAATTCTTAGCAGACAGTACATCAGTTGAATTTACCAGAAATCCCGATGGATTGATATCTGCTTTACAAAAGTTGGAGGCTTATAGCGGTACTTTAAAGTCTGCTAATAATGCTACTGCTCATATGTATATTGTTAATCCTTTTAAGGCAGATATAAAAAATGGTAAAAAGAAAACAAACTTATTTTCAACTCACCCTTCTACTGAAGAAAGAATTGAAGCTTTAAGAAATTTAAAATAGGAATAGAATGTAAAAAAAATTTCAGCTTAGCTGAAATTTTTTTATTGTATTTCAAATATATTTTCTGCATTTTTATATGTTTCACTTGCTATTTCTTCAATTGTCTTGCCCCTTACTTTCGCAATTTTTTCCGCTATATAATACACATTACTTGAATCATTGCGTTTACCTCTATTAGGCTCTGGTGCTAAATACGGACTATCTGTTTCTATTAATGTTTTATCTGCTGGAACTAAATTTATAATTTCATCTGCATTTTTGGAATTCTTAAATGTAACAGGTCCTGCAAAAGAAATATAAAATCCTAATTTTAATGCCTCTTTTACAAGTTCTCTATTTAGTGGACAACAATGAAATATTCCCTTTTTTACTGCCATAATTTCATTTTTTAAAATTTGTATGGTATCTTCTACTGCCTCTCTTGTATGTATTACAATAGGTAAATTAAATTTATTTGCAATCTCTATTTGTCTTTTAAATGCATATTTCTGCAGTTCTTTATTTTCTTTATTCCAATGATAATCTAAACCTATTTCACCAATTGCAACAACTTTATTTACAGTTTTGCCTGTTTTTCGTGTGTCTGCTTCCACATCTTCCACATTTTCATTTAACATTTTCTCTAAGTCCAAAATTTGATTATCTATATCTTGTACATTATCAGGTATATCGTTAGGTGAAATTCCACATATAACATACATCCAATCATAATTTTGTGCAATCTTTAAAGCAATTTTAGATGATTCTAAACTATAACCTGCATTTACTAACTTGGTTACCCCTGAGTTATACACTTTATTTATTACTTCTTCTCTATCTATATCGAATTTAGAGTCATTATAGTGAGCATGTGTATCAAATAATTGCAATTTATTTCCTCCTTATATTATGCCTCAAACATTACTACAACATTTGCTATTGCATAATCTTTTATATGAGATATACTAAGATCTATACACTTTAAGTTTTGTATGTTTAATTTATCTATATTAACTTTTGGTCTTCCATCTTGTTCATTCATTATCTCTATCTGTTTCCATAATATGTCTTCTCTACTTTTTATTTTTTTAGACAATGCCTTGAAAATAGCTTCTTTAGCAGCAAACCTTCCTGCGAAATGCTGATATTTCATATCTTCTGATGTTGCTTTACTGCAATATTCTATCTCTGATTCTGTATAAATCTTTGCTAAAAATTTATCTTCCATCTCTTCTATTGATTTTCTTATTCTATCTACTTCTATTATATCTACTCCTGTTGTAATCTCTCCCATTTTCTTTCCTCCTTCGTTATTTCCATAATAATATCATATTTATAATTCCTATAACTATTAGAATAACTGTAAAAATAACAAGCTTTCCATTCTTTTCACTAAATCTTCCAATGTTATATTTTTTATACATTATATCATATTGACTTTTTAGCTTCATAAACGTTTCTTCAATATTTAAACAATCATTCCACTTCTTTTCTAGAACCTTACCAAATTCATCATTTGTAATTTCTTGTATCCATAATTTTTTGGTAAAATTTAAAAATTCATTTTCTACTTCTGGGAAATGCTCATTTGGGTTAAATTCATTTCCTATTTTATTTAGTAAAAACTTTTTATATAAAATAAATATATATGTGTATAAATACTCGCTTTCATATTTTTGAGCTACTGTTGTGTAATTACTTGTATTTATATCTGATGTAAGTAATACAGTTCCTGTATTTGAGAAACCATATTTAATATATCTATTTTCATCTATTTCAATTTCTTCGTCCGCTCTTATTGAATCTACAATATGCTTATCCATTGGCAAAACCAAACGATATTTTTCGAATTCATTTCTTAATGCCTCAGTTTCTGTTTCTTCATTCCAAGATGACTGATCTAAACATACATAAGAATATGTTATAAATTTTCCATCATCCCAATTTATCTTTTCCGAATAATTAGTGCTTCCTGTAAGGTCTTTTATAACTGTTGATATATCTTTTACATCTTTAAATGTATCTAATTGTAATTTTATATTCTCATATTCTTTAAGATTATATGTCTTTGAATTGATTTCTCTAAATTTATAATTGAAATTCAAAATGTCTGAAAACTTTTTATTATCTTGCAACAATGTTTTAAATACTAAAAAACATATACCTGTTTTAAAACATATCAATTTCATTTCACTAATCTCAAAAAATATGCCTTCTTTTTCTCCGATTTTACCTTGCAAATCTTTATCTAATTTATATTGAAATATATTACAATTATGTTTTGCTAATAAATTTGCTTTTAGTTTTGTATCTAGGCTCTCAAAACTTTTTAATCCACTTTTACTAAGTCCCATAGACCAAAACATATATTTTCTTATGTCTGGAAGAAAATAGTTATACAAATGCATATCTTTCTCTTTTTCAAATATTCTTAATTTGCAATTTTTATTTTTTAACAGACTTAGCATATATTTGTCATATTTATTACTATCAATAACATACGGATGTATAAAATATGTATATTGATATTTCATCATAAGTTCCATCTAATTCCCCCGTTTCTTACTATTTATCTGTAAAATAATTCAAATTCAAATCTTCTCCTAAATGCCATTTACCAATGAACTCTATCATTGTGTTATTTTCTAGCTTATATGATGGTTCTAGATTTACTTTTCCTGTAGAATCTACGCATCCCCATAAACCATCTTTTTTTACGCTTGCATATCCATATTGATTTTGCTCACTAGCATCATCATATATATAATCAACAACAACAATTCCGTCACTGTTTACAAATCCATATTTTCCATCTTTCTTTGATAAAAATATTGTATTATTTTTTAGCACATCTTTACTTTCTTTTTCTTCAAATTTAAAATTATAATATTTATATTCTTCTCCTTGTTTTATTACCATATAACCGTCATCAATATTTATTTTAGATACAATTCCATTTAATTTTACATTTATATCTGAATCTATTAAATCTGATGTGTAATCTTCTTTTACAGCTTCATAAAAATTAGCTGTATTTCTATAAACTATATTTTTATATTTTCCTTCTAGTAATATTTTTTGTTGATCATTTATTATTCCATATTTTGAGTTTAACTTATATATATAATTTGTAGAAGTAGCATATATTAAGTCTTGATATTTAGTTTCTATAACATCACTACCATCTTCTATATTTTTTACACCATATTTTCCGCCTTTTTCTATTATTGCATATTCATTATTGATTGATTTAATATTATCGAATTTTCCAACTAAATACTCATTTTCCTCTGTATCTACTACTTTCCATTTTCCATCTTCTTTTACAACATAATATGTTCCATTACCATATATAGGCTTTATCTCATCATATTTTGTTTCTAATGCTATAGTTTTATTCCAATTTACTACTCCATATTTGCCACCTTCATCTTGTACAATATATCCATTTTCATACTTATCTGATACTGCTATTATGTTTTTATATTTATTATCTATTATTACAGCACCTGTGTTATCAATTATTCCTTTCAATTGATTTTTAGTTGTTATTAAACTATTTGTAGTTCCCTTTAATGCAGTAATATCATCATAGTCACATTGTGCCAATTGATTTCCTTTTAAATCAATTAATCCATATTTTCCGTCTTTTTTTACCTTTAAAACATTTTTTTCATACCATAAATTATTATTATCATCATAATTTTCAATTGCTTCTACAAGCTCATAATCCTC
>CANQHH010000042.1 GCA_947623615.1 uncultured Clostridia bacterium
TATTGTATTTCATCTGTATAATATGAATTTTCATACCATTCTGCTGCTCTATAAAATTTACCTATAAAATCTACATCGTCTAAATTTATATTATATATTGGTTCTTGTACTATATTTCCATTTGAGTCTATTGAACCCCATTTTCCATCTTTTTTTATCCCTGCAAATCCATATTTATTAAACTCAGTTACCATATCATAATCACTTGCTACTTTTAAATTTCCATCTGCATCTGAAAATCCCCATTTTTTGTTTATCTGTTTAGCATAAAGCTTATTATCTGGGAATAATTCTTTATTTGTCTTTTCTATTCCTGCATAATCACAATAAAATACATTGGTATCTGAATAAACTTTTACATAACCATCCCTTACTTGTACTTTTGCATTATCCATACTAACAATTTTTTTCATTTCTTTATTTATTAAACTTATATTTTTAGTATCAGATATGATTGTTTGCAATAAATCTGTTCCCTCTATTTTAAAAATAACATCATATTTAAAATCTAGAACTGTTTTTCCTGATATATCGATTATTCCATTTTTACCATTTTCGGTTGCAATAAACTTATTATCTCCTATTTCTTCGATATATGAATATTCTTTATCTGTAAGCAATTTTCCGTCTTGATCCAATATTTTATATTTTTCATCTTTATTTACTATTATACTATTTTTTCCATCTTCTGTTGGAATTTTAGATAATATATCAGTATTTTCAATCTTGTTTCCATCTAAATCTAATAAATATATATCGTCACCTTTTTTGGCATTTATATATACTCCACCAAAAAGTATACTTTCATATTCTGGTTGTATTTTTATTTCGCCATTCTTATCTACTACACCTTGTTTTCCATTTCTCTGGAATACAAATACATCATTATATAAATTATAACTTATATCCTCATACTCAAAGTTTAAAATATTCTTTCTGTCTTTTAATAATCCTGCTTGTCCATCTTTTAATGCAACTAAATATATATCTTCGTCATCTTTAATTTCTGTAACTCTTTCTACTTCAGTATACTCTGTATTTAAAACCATATCTCCTTTATAATTTATATAACCATACCTATACCCTTGATCACTTTTTTTACAAACTATAAATCCTGCCTTTTTATAAAATGTTTGATCATTATAGTAATTATCTGCTGTTATTGATTCATACTCTGGTTTTATTACTGTAACACCATTTATATTTATTACTCCTTTTTTGCCATCCAATTCAACTAAAAGCATTCCTTCTTTATATTCTAAAGCAGAAATATTATCATATTTTGGTTTTGTAATTTCTTTTCCATCAATACTCAACAAACCATATTTACCATCTTTACTATATTTTATAACAGTCTTTTCATAAGGTATATTATCATAAGTTGTTTCCGTCGGAATTGCTTGTATACTGTCATATCCAGTGTATAGTTCTTCAGATTTTTCATTTAAAACACTAGTTTTATATTCTTTTTTATCAACATCATAATCATATAAACATATAAATACCGCCTTTGATGGGTTTGGTATTTGTATTATATCATATTTTGGTTCTACAATTATATTTCCATTTCTATCTATTACACCATACCTATTATCCACATTAATCACATTATAATCTATTTGTGATACTTGCACTATTTCATAATCATACTTTGATTTACTAATAAAATATCTAGCTGTAAATATTATTGCTCCTACAATTATTACAATCAAAATTCCTAAAAAAATCATTATCTTCTTTTTTTTCATATTAAATTTCTCCTTTAGCTTCCATAAGTACATATATTATTGTATCTATTTTTTTCATATTTATCAAGTAAATCTATATATTTTTACAAACTTTTACATGTTTTATCCTTTTATCTTCATATTCTTCTATTTTATATGTTAAATATTCGTCTTCTATTACAGGTTTTTCATCTTCATTAGGTATTCTACCTAATTTTTCTAAAAGATAACCAGATAATGTTTCATAATCTCCTTCCGGTATTTCTACATCAAATATTTTCTTTATGTCATATAAAGTAGAACTTCCACTTATTATATAAGTGTTTTCATCGATTTTTTTATACTCTACTTCTTCTTCATCATATTCGTCAAAAATGTTACCCATTAACTCTTCTATAATGTCTTCCATTGTAATCAAACCTGCTGTTCCACCATATTCGTCTATTACAATAGCCATCTGTTGTTTATTTTTTTGTAATTCTCTGAATAACTCATCTATTTCCTTTGATTCTGGAACAAAATATGCATCTCTTATAATTTCTCTTATGTCTACATGATTTCTTTCTTTTAACATTTTTAGAGTATCTTTAATAAACAATATTCCTTGTATATTATCTATACTTTCCTCATAAATTGGAATTCTACTATACTTATACTCATCTAACTCATCTAAAATATCGTCTAAATTTTCGTTTATTTCTATAGCATACATGTCTGTTCTTGGAGTCATTATTTCTGATACGATAATATCATTAAAAGCAAATACGTTATTTAACAATTCTTTCTCCTCTTGTTCTATTGTTCCTTTTTGCTCTCCTTGATCTATCATTATTTTTATTTCTTCCTCTGTTACTACTTCCTCTTCTGAATCACTAACTCCAAATATTTTAGATATCATATTAGTTGCAACCGTCAATAATTTTACAAATGGCGATGTAATAGTTGATATTGCTTTTACTATGCCTATAGTTGCAAAAGCTATTTTTTCATAATATTTCATTGCTAACCTTTTAGGCACAAGCTCTCCAAATACTAGTGTAAAGAAAGATAGTATTATTGTAATTATTACTATAGAAATTCCTTTCCAAATTTCTTGACTTATTATTGGGAAAAGTCCATTTAAAATAGGGGCTAATTCATCTGCAAAAGCTTCTGATGCAAACGCACTAGATAAAAATCCTGCAAGTGTAATTCCTATTTGAATAGTCGCTAAAAAACGACTAGGATTTTTCAGCATTTTTTCTATTTGCTTTGCTTTTTTGTTTCCTTCCTTTGCTTGTTTTTCAATTTTGGCATCATTTAAAGAAATATACGCAATTTCTGTTGCTGCAAAAAAAGCATTAAAAAAAATTAGAATTACTAAAATAATTAATTGATATAACATTATTATTTTCCCTTCATTACTTTCTATATAATTGTATTTTATGTAAATTTAAAATATATATTATATTTTCTATAATATTATATTAAGTTTTCATTACTTGTCAAGCATATTCAATTTATACACTTTATTTTTAATAATGAAGGGATTTTTATTAAAAACCTGTTCTAGGTAATATCACTCCTTTTTTACTTTTGTTTATTAATGATATATTATTACTTTTTTCCACTTTTATCTTTTCTGTCTCTTTCTTTTCTGTCACTTTTTCTTCTGTTTCATTTTCTTCTGTTATATTTTCCTTTGTTTCTTCAACTCCCTTTTCCTCTGGTTTAGACACTTTATAATTACTTGTATTTACCGTAAATTCATCATTAAATTTTAAATTAACTTTTATCATTTCATTACATATACTATATCCACTAGGCGCTTCAACTTCCTGAACATAGTATTCTCCAGGATTAATTCCAAATACTTCTGCATAGCCATTTTCATCTGTTACAATATTAGAAAAAATCACCTCTTTATTAGAATCTAAAATATTAAATTTCGCACCTTTTAATTTTTCTTTAGTTTCCTTATCTCGCATAATAATTTTTATTTTTGTACTATTGGTTGGATATGTCTCATTATACACAGCATACTCCCTTTCCCATTCTTTATTTATTAAAGCATAATCTGAATCATCACCTTCTGTTTTTCCATATAATATTGGAATAGTATGAAATAATGTAGTAGCCATAATATCAAAATCTATATTTTTCTTTTCTTTATTTACTATCTCTGACAAAGGAATTGATATTTTAAAACATTCACCTTTTTTAAAATTTGTCTTTGGATTATTATCTAAATTTGTGATTTTTATTTTATCTGTTTTGATGTTACTTAATTCTACATTAAATCCCTCATAATCCATTTTGGCACTTGTCGTATAAACCTTACTAATATATTCTCCATCAAACTCCCATTTTTTTGTTACCTCTGATTGGATCACCTATATTTTCTAATATCTTTTTGGCTGCACATAATATTTTTTCACCTTCTTCATCAAATGGCTCAAATTTTTCTAACTCATAACCATTCAATATAGTATTTATTGCAATATTGGTTGCTCCATATGCATCCATTTCTGTATCACATCCTAATTCTTTTGGTTGCTTGAAAGGGTAACCATTTAAAATCACACTCCTTATAACAGCATCTTTTAAATTTCCATATACCTCTGTTTTTACTCTATTACCATCCGCTACATCTATACTTTTTTTCAATAAAGGATAAGCTGGATATTGTTTATCACCCTCTTCATAAACAACAAAATCTATAGAATAATTAAAATCTCCATATTTCAAACATATTAACTTCGATTTAGAATATAATTCAACTATTCCAACTGCATATATATCTGTAGCATTTGATTTATTAACTCCTATTCCCAACGTAGTAATTATTATTATATTTAACATTAATATAATTACAATTTTTTTTAATAATTTCATATTTTATTACTTCCCTTCTTAAGCTCTTATTACTTTATTTCAATAGCTTGAATACATCTTCTATATTCTCTCTTATTACTTTCACATGTAATTAATGTAATTCTATTATCTTCTGTATCTTCCAAATATTTCCAATTTGTTTCTTTAATTACTTTGTTCATTGTTACCCTATATTTCCTCTCTTTTTTTCCAGAGAGATATATTATAATATCATCAAGTTCCAATTTATGTATATCTCTAAAAAAGTCGCATTTATATCCTCTATTATGTCCTGCTAAACCCACATTGCCATTCCACTTTGATGTGTTCTCAAAATGACCAACTCCTACTTTCAATATCGGCTGAGTTGTTCCTTCTCTTATTTGCACATCCATCTTTAACTTCGGTATTTTGATTCTCCATTTAATAGTATTATCAACTTGATTTGTATTAGTTTTTTCACTTGATTTAATCTCTTTTTTTATATCGCTTTCTGTTATGCTCGTAGCTTCTTTTTGAAAACTACTTAACTCCCTATTTTTTACTATGTTATACACAAAAAAAATGGATATTATCATTATGAGTACAATAATAGAAAGCAAAATAAACCTCATGTTTCTTTTTGCATAATTTAGCACATATAACACACCTGCCTTATAAACTTGATTTTTAATTTTAATTTTTTTGGATTTTTTTTAGAATTAAATTTTTTGAATAAAAATTGCAATTTTCATATTCTAATATTACTACATTTTTTACCAGTTGTAAAGTTAAATCGTCTGTCAAATTTCGACCTTTTTCTACATTTGTTCCAATATTCTATAAATTTACCATTACAATAAAATACTTTTCTAAGATATTATTGACACCCAAAAAACATATACAAATTAAAATTTGTATATGTTTTTATATAAATATTTTATTCTCCTCTTCCATCTGTTAATGCTGCTGGCTTTTCAAGTACAATTTTAATCTTTAATGCATAAGATATTGCTCTTACTACTTTGCTATTTTTAATACGTTGCCATAAGCTTTGTTTTACTTCTACTCTAGTTTCTTCATAATAAGCTTGTTCTTCAGCACTTTGTTGTTGCGATACTTGATTATTGTTTTCTTGTACATTATTTTCTTTAACAACTTCTTGAATTTCATCTTGAACAGGTTCTTCTACAGCTTTCTGTACAAAATTCTCTTCTGGAGTTGGTATTAATTTTAATGCATCTGCAACTTCAATTCCTATGTAACTAAGTGCTTTAGATCTATCTTCAATTCTTTCCATATCAATTTCAATATGTAAGTTAGTTTCTAAATTACTTATTCTTGCATTAATTAGCTTAACAGCATCTTGATAATTTTGTGATTTATTAGATTTAGTTCTTCCTATTAATCCTAACGTATCTATTATATCCTCTGGAAATTGGCCAGATATAGATTGTATTCTTTCTTTCCAATTTTCATCTCTATTTTCCACTGAATTTAATACATCTTTTAAACTTGAAGCTAATGCAATATTTTTTTCTCTTTGTCTTATTAATTCTTCAATTTTTTTAGTATTTTCTTCAAATTGATTAGTCGCATATTCTACTAAACCATATGCAGCTTTATATACGCTTGCAGGGAAATTTTTCTTTTTTGGATATTCTATTAGATATGTTTTGATAGATTCTATTAAATCTTTAAAATAAGCGTCATCCTCTAATTGAACAATTTGTTTTTTGCTATTAGGATTTATTAATTTTTGAACTCTATCTATATTTGATAATATTTTTTCTTCCGTGATTACCATTCTCACGTTTACTATGCCAGATCTAGACATTGTAAACCGTCTCCCTTCTTTTATCCTACGTGTTTTATTTTATATTTATACTAAAATTATATACCACTTTTGAAAAAACCTCAATAGGATTTTTTTGTTTTTTCTAATTATATTTATAATTTTATTACAAGTTTTTTGTAAAGTCAAGGGGATTTATCGATTTATTTGTCTTTTTTTAGTTCTTCAAATCTTTTTATTTTCATGGTAGTTGTTTTGACAAAATCATCATGTTTAATCTCTAATTTCTTAATAGCTTTATATGAAGTCAATTTCTTATTTACCTCTTTTATTTTTTCCCATATTATTTTATAAATTTCTTCGTCCGTTAATTTTTTATTATATCTCTCTTCTATCTCTTCATAATCTGGAATTACCTTTACCGATATTATTAATTCTTTTCCTTCTTTTTTATCAGGCTTTCCATATACCATACATTCTTTTATTTCTGGTATATTTGATAGCATTATTTCTATTTCCTCTGGATAAATATTTTTTCCATTCTGAGTTACTATAACATTTTTGCATCTTCCTGTAATATATAAAAAGCCATCTTTATCTAAATATCCTATATCACCTGAACGAAACCATCTTTCGCCATTCTCCTCAAAAATAGCCTCTTTAGTTGCCTCTTCATCCTCATAATATCCAAGCATTAATGTTTTACTTTTTATTAAAATTTCGCCTTCTCCATTTTCATTTGGATTATCAATTCTTAGTTCTGCACATACTACAGCTTTTCCGGCAGAGCCCACTTTAGTTTGAAAATCTGGTGTTAAAGCAGCTATAGGAGCTGTTTCTGTTAATCCATATCCTTGTAAAAATGTTATTCCAATATCTTCTATCCATTTTCCTATCTTAGCATCTATCGGTGCCGCAGCTGAAACTATTATTCTGATTTTACCACCTAAGTTTTCATATATTTCTGCAAACACCTTTCTCTTTATGTCTATTCCAAGATTTTTCAACGCATTTGTTACATGAATCATAGAATTAACTAGTCCATCTTTTTTACTCTTTTTTATATTATCATTTATTTTTTTATATAAATTTTCTACTAATAATGGAACTGTTAATATTGCTGTTGGATTTGTTTCTTTTAAATCTGGAACAATATATTTTAATCCTTGACATATACTTATAGATGCTCCCATTGCAAATGGATACAAAAATCCAATTGACGATTCATATGTATGATGTAATGGTAATATAGACATTAATCTATCTTCTGGTTTTAAGTCAACATAAGCAGAAGCTGCATTCACATTCTCTGCTAAATTTCTGTTACATAGCATAACTCCTTTTGCATTCGAAGTCGTTCCTGAAGTAAATAGCAAAACTTTAAATTCATATTGATCAATTTCACAATTCATAAAACTATTATCACCATTTTGTACGAGCAATTTACCTTGTTCAATTAAATTTTCTATCCCAACAAATCTTCCATTTTTTTCATTATCTGAATTCATTTGAACAAAATACTTAATATTAGGTAGCTTTTCAGCTACCTTTTTTATTACATCAGCTTTTTTGGTTGAATAAATTACACACTCAACTTTTGCTCTTCTCAAAACGTTTTCTATTTCATTTTCTGGTAATTCTTTATCTATTGGCACTGCAACTCCAGCACCACATAACATTGTCATATATGATACATACCAATAATGGGTATTTTCACCTATTATTGCAACTCTAGAATCTTTTAATCCTAATTTTCTCGTCAATGCCGTTCCTAATCCTATAACTTCATTTTTAAATTGATTATATGTAGTCTCTATCCACTCACCTTTTGGATTAGTCTTTTCTACCAAAAAAACTCTATCAGCATACTTTTTTGAACTATTTACAAATATTTCTTTTATTGTTTTAAAATTTGTTCCTTTATAATTTTTTATCTCTTTTTTTTCTATATTTTGTTGTGCTTTTTTAAGTTCTTCATAATCAACATTTACTTCGTCTATTTCTGATAGACCTTTCATTTTAAATTTTGGAAATTTAAAATTAGGCACTTTAAAGTCCTTTAAGATTCTCATATATTACACCCCTATTTTGCTTTAGCTAATTTTTTTATAAATAAATTATCAACCTCTGAAAATAACTCATTAATATTTATATCTCCTCCATGTCTCATTTTATATATATAACTTGAACATGTAAATCCAAATATTCCTGATGCTATAATATTACTATCTCCAGATATAATTTCTCCTGTTTCTATTCCATATTTTACTATTTCTTCTATCATTTGAATATATTCAAAAACATATTTTTTACATAATTGACTACGCGAATCCTGACCCCATATTTGACTTAATATTATTGTCATAAAACTTTCATATTTAAATAATATTTTTATCTGTATCAAAATAATTGCTCTTATTTTATCAATTGTATTATCCATTTTAGAAGTTTTTATACTAATACTATTTTTTAATAACTTAACTCCTTCCTCAACTAAAAAACTAAATATTTCTTCTTTACTTGAGAAATGATAATACAATGTCCCTTTAGCAACTCCAACTGTAGCCGTAATTTCTTCTATACTAGTTCCATCATAGCCCTTATCTGCAAACAATTTCATCGATGCTTCAAAAATTTTTCTTTTTGTTTTATTCATAATATTTTCTTCACCTTTTTATTACTTAATTACTTTTTTCTTCCATCTAACGAATCTAAATCATCTAATGCTTTTCCTGTTCCTAAAGCAACACATGATACAGCCTCTTGCGCAATCATTACATTTATACCAGTTTTAGCTTGTAACAATTTATCTAACCCATCTACTAAGCAACCTCCACCTGTCATATATATTCCTCTATCACTTATATCTGCTGCAAGTTCTGGAGGCGTTTTTTCTAATACTGAATGTACACAATCTACAATCATCATTGCTGGTTCAATAAGCGCTTCTAGCAT
>CANQHH010000043.1 GCA_947623615.1 uncultured Clostridia bacterium
TAGTTCAGTTGGTTAGAACGCTAGCCTGTCACGCTAGAGGTCGACGGTTCGAGCCCGTTCCAGGTCGCCATTTTTTTTTATATGGAAGTAATGGCTTGATAGCTCAGTTGGTAGAGCAGAGGACTGAAAATCCTCGTGTCAGTGGTTCGATTCCACTTCAAGCCACCAAGCAGGAAACGGTACTTTTTAGTATCGTTTTTTTGTGTTCTAAAACCCCTAGCTAGGCTAGGGGTTCAGTTTAAGCTTTTTCACTCCAACTACTAACATTTAGACATTTTTGAAATTAATTATTTTTAAAAATCCATTTTTTTATATTTTATATATGATATTGCACCCAAAATTATTATTGATGCTCCTATTAATATTATTATAAGATTTTTTGTACCAGTACGAGGTAGTATAGAGTTAGCAACTGTATTATCTTTATTTTCAATCTTTTTTTCTTCTGTATTTGAACTTGAAGGTTGTTCAGGAGTTTTTTCTTGTATTTTTCTATATACATATATAATCTCATTTAAATCAGTAGAAAATACTCCTTCTTCTTCTCCTCTTACTTCTAATAATTCATATGTAGAAATTTGTTTTTCTTCTGTCTTATATGGCTCTCCTTCATATCCTTGAATAACTACATCTTCTGCCAATTTATTGCCATTTTCATCTTGATATTTTACAGTTATTGTACATTCTTTTTTTATAGAAGGTTGTTCAGGAGTTTTTTCTTGTGTTTTTTTGTATACATATATAATCTCATTTAAATCAGTAGAAAATACTCCTTCTTTTTCTCCTCTTACTTCTAATAATTCATATGTAGAAATTTGTTTTTCTTCTGTCTTATATGGATCTCCTTCATATCCTTGAATAACTACATCTTCTGCCAATTTATTACCATCTTCATCTTGATATTTTACAGTTATTGTACATTCGCTTCTAATAGATGGTATATCCATAATGTGCAATAAAAATCCGTCTAAATCACCTTCATTTGTTAATGTTACATCATCAACAGTAATAGATTTACTAAAATAATAACCACCAATAACCACACTTCCGTCAAGTAACTCAGTAGCACTATTTACCCAATCGTCCTCGTCGTCACCACCTATGAATTCTACCCATTCTACCTCTCCAGTCGACTTAAGTTTAGCAATTAATCCATCATAGTCATCATATGGAAAGTAATCTAAACTTTCATTTTCGTATTCATAAGGACCACTAACTAGAAATCCACCATCTCTAGTTACAGACACTTCTTCTATTTCGCTATATTTATCTCCTAATGTTTCTCGCCATGATTCAGTATTATCCGCTGTAAATTTTGCTATTATGTTTCCATCCCCAGCGTTCATTCCAACTGCAAACCCCCCATCTGGAGCAGGTGCAACTGATGTAACATATCCATTTATATCTTCATATTTTGACCATACATAGTTACCTTTACTATCTAACTCAACTATAAACCCTGCTTCTCCATACCTTGGTTCTGATTCTTCTGTTTCTTCCTTGTGAACTTCATGTTCATCAACACTAATTGTTACTTTAGCTTTTGTATATCCAACAGCTACTATGTTACCATTTTCAAGTTCTACAAGTGAATATACGTCTTGTTCATCATTACCATCTATTGAATTTGCCCATTCAATTTTTCCTGTGCTATCAAACTTAATAACTAAACCTTCAGCATATCCTGTATCCACATTTGTAAGAACAATATCGTCATCTAAATTTAAAGTTTTAGATGTGAAATATCCACCTACTACAAAACCTCCATCTGTTGTTGTTGAAATAAAGCTTAATTCCTCATATCCATTTCCGCCATATACTCTAGACCACTCGATGTTTCCTTCAGATGAATATTTTACTATTAACATATCTGAAAGTCCTTTATTATTATATACATCGTTTCCTAATTGAAGGGTTTCATCTTCATAATAACCTACAGCTATATATCCTCCATCTTCAGTCTGAACTATAGCATTTACTTCATTAATTGCTTCTCCTCCAAAACTACGAACCCATTCTAAATTATCATTTTTATCGTATTTTAAAATAAAAGTATTTCCGTCATTTTTTGCATTTAATGTAGTATTTTCTTCTATTTTTAACTCTTCACTATTTTCAAAATGTCCTAATGCAACATATCCTCCATCATTTGTTGCTTTGACATACAGAATTTCATCGTTTCCTGAACTTCCTATATTATGTCCTTTATTAAATTTTGGATTTATTTCAGCATTTCCTGTTAGTTCAACAATTGTATCTTTTGTCACTGCCATTACTTCATTTGATAATAGTAAAGCTAATAATGTAAATAATAATAAAACAATAAAGACAAATTTTATTTTTTTTCTTTTATTTATCATATTATTTTCTCCTCCTTACATATACCTATCTAATTATAATAGTACAGTTTTAAAAAAATATTTTCAATCCTTGTTTTTTATTCTACAATTGATATTCCTTAGAATTTATGCATTTTCGGGATTCTTTACATTTTTATGATATTTTCATTACATTTCTATTACACTTTTATTGATAAATGGTGCTAAAGGCGCTAAATTAACAAAAAATGCCAACAATAAATGTTGACATTTCAATACTTTTTTGAATAGGAAAATTGAAAAAATTGTAAAAAAATGTCTAATATGCTATAATAATAGTAGATTATGAAATTTATTAGGAGATGAGTAGAATGGTAGAAAATAAAAAGATAAAGATTAGTTTAAAGAAAGCAATAATTATATCATGTATAATTATTTGTATAGTGATAATTGCAATCTATTATGTATTACAACATTCTATATTTTATACAGTTAGTGTAAAAAATTATAAAGATAAGGATTATTATATTATTAAAAGAGATTATGCAGGAAGTTATGATTTGCAATTTTTATCTTTATCACAATATTATCATTCAAACTCTGATATAAGAGATACTTTTGAAGTAAAAGAAGTGATGAGTTATGAAAAGTATAAGTCATATTGCAATGAGTGGGGAATAGAAACAAAATATTCAAATTCTACTAAAAATTATATAGTATTTTCGTATGCATCATATGGAGATACTCATTTAGAGGTAAGATTGGCTGCTGTTGAATATAATAATAATAATGTAGATGTATATATATGGGATGAGGCATCTGGAATTGGAGAAGATATTTCAGCATATATTTTGGTAATTCCAACAGATAAAAATATTGATTCTATAAATATTGTACCTACTTATACAAATTTTGAATTTGAAAATATAAAAAAATATAATAGACCAGATATGCCAATAGAGTATACCAGTATTGATAAACCTGTAATATATTTATATCCAACAGAAGATACAGAAGTATCTGTAAAATTATTGAAAGATGAAAGCATAACTTGTAGTTATCCTAAATATAAAGATGAATGGAAAGTATTAGCAAAATCTGATGGAATTTTGAAAGATTTGGATACCAATAGACAATTATATTCTTTGTATTATGAAAGTAAGAACAATATAAAATTTAGAGTAGAAAAAGAAGGATTTGTGGTAAAAGGCGAAGATACAATTTCATTTTTAGAAGATAAACTGGCTATATTAGGATTGACAGAAAGAGAAGCTGAAGAATTTATAATATATTGGTTGCCTAAGTTAGAATCTAATAAATATAATTACATAAGATTTGCAATAACTGATGAAATAAACGAAAATATGCCTTTAGAAATAAATCCAAGTCCAGATACAATAATAAGAGTAATAATGACATTTAAGGGATTAGAAAATCCTATCGATGTTCAAGAGCAAAAGCTAGAAACACCTAATAGAACAGGGTTTGTAGCTGTGGAATGGGGCGGAACTGAAATAAATTAGATAAAACTGAAAATCTCCGTGACAAATATATCAAAAGTGTGTATAATAAAAACAAGAAATGAGAAACCGCGAGAGTGGTTGCCGTAAAGGTGTAAATAATCATTCTGGATTGGGCAAAAAGCAGAATGGTTATTTTTTATGGAATAGGAAAAATTATGACTGATAAAGAGTAAAGTCAAAAAGCGTAGAAACTTACAGAGTTTTTGAATAATAGAGGGGAGAACGAGATATGATAGATATACATATTCATACAAAATATTCAGATGGAGATAAAACAGTAGAAGAAATATTAAAAATCTGTGAAGAAAAAAATTTGGAATATATATCAATAACTGACCATAATACATGTAGACAATATGAAGATAAATCATTAAATAAGAATATTTTTACTGGGAATATAATAAAGGGCGTTGAAATGAATGCGATATTTAATAATAAAAAAATAGAAGTTTTAGGCTATAAAATAAAAGAAACTGAAATAATAGAAAAATGGTCCGAAAGATTCTTTTCAGAGGAGATACTAAAAGAACAACAAGAAAAAGCTAAGAGAAAATTATTAAATATATGTGATAAAAAGGGACTGATATATGATGAAAACAAAATTCCGCAAAATATTCCTGTAACTGATTATATAACAATTTATATTTATAAAGAATTGATGAAACATAAGGAAAATTATGAAATACTTGGTGAGTATGCAGAATCTTTAAATGTTTTTATAAGGAAAGGATTGATGAACCCAGATAGTGAATATTATACAGGTTCAGATGATGAGCCTAAACCTAGATATAAAGATGTAGTTGATGTGATACATAAGGCTGGAGGATTAGCTTTTTTGGCACATCCATATGAATATAGATTTGATAATACAATAGATTTTATAAATGAACTTAGAAATGAAAAAGAACTAGATGGAATAGAATGCTTTCATCCATCTGCTGATGAGGAACAAATGGAAATTTTAGTAAAGTATGCTAAAAGTAATAATTTATTTATTAGCGGTGGAAGTGATTATCATGGACGCAAGAAACCTGATATAAATATTGGTGTTGGAAGAGGTAATTTAAACATCTCGAAAGAATATGTTGAAAAATGGATAAATGCATAATTGTTATACATATGTGTCAATAGTAAAAAATAAATATACTATTTGGCACATTTTTTTTGTAAATTATATGCAAAAAATGGTTTATTGTCGACGAAAGTAAAGTATTGTAAAAAAATATTTAATATGCTAAGATAATATTGAATAAGTTTTATATTTAGTATAGTTGTAATTGCTGTGCTAACAATATACTTAATATAAATGTAAAACAAGCGAAAAATAATATAAAGGTGAGTTAAAAAATTATGATAAAGAAAAAGAATAGGTTATATACAACGATATTTCTAGTTATATGGATAGTACTTCTTATTTTTATACCTTTAGGAGTATCGATAGTTGAGAATAATAAGCTAAAAAACAATGTATCATATATTTCATCAGAATTTGATATAGAAGATTATAATATTATCCTTGATGTTGATAAGGATAATAAAATAGATGTGACAGAACAATTTACAATTAATATACCAAATGGAAACCAATTTAATGGAATATATAAATCTATACCATTATGGCAGAAATATTATGAAGATAATAAAGAAGTAAAGAAAAAGGTAAAAATAACAAATTTAAGGGCAATAGGAGAAAAATTTGTTTTAAATAATTCTAGTGATAGCATAGGAATCAGAATTGGAAGTAATCGTACAGTTACTAATCCAGGATTACATACATATACAATTAAGTATAGATATGATATGGGAATTGATTTAAACAGTAGTTTAGATGAATTAGTATATAACGTGTTTGATAATTATGATAGTACAACAATAAATAACCTAAATATTACTGTTAATATGCCGGAAAAAATAGAGAATGATAATATTAAATTTCTTAAGGGAGAGCAAGATATTACAAATAAAGTTAATTATGAAATAAATGAAAGAACTATTACTGCGGTTGTAAGTAACTATTTACTGGATGAATCTATAACAATAAAGATGTTATTACCTGATGGATATTTTGTAGGTGGGACTTATAATTATGGGGCTATTTGTTTAATAATTTGTATAAGTGTAGTAATAATTTCAATAATAAGTTTTATCTTATGGACAAAACATGGAAAAGATTATGATAAAAAATGTAAAACAGTTGAGTTTTATCCTCCAGAAGATTTAGATAGTGCTCAAATAGGCTATATTTATGGGGAAAAGTCGATTAAAAAACTAACATCATCACTTATAATAGGTCTGGCTAGTAAGGGGTATGTTGAAATTAAGGAAATAGCTAAAAATAAATACAAAATAACAAATATTGGAAAAAATAAATCAAATTTAAAAAAGATGTCAATTACTGAACAAATTGTATATTTAGAACTATTTAAAAATGGAGATACAAACATTTTGAGTGAAGATAAAACTTTTTCAAGAGTATTTAATAAAATAAGTAACGCATTAGAAAGTACAATAGATAAAAAAGTAAATGATATTAAAGCAAGAAAAATGATGAATATAATTTTTGTATTGTTAATTTTATCAATTATTGCATGGCTTGTTGCTTATATTTATATAAAAGATTTAGATCCTAGTTTAAATTGGTTGTATGCATTGTCTTTTATATCTATTTTTATAACAGGATTTTTCTCAATAATAATGGAAAGAAAAACGGCTTATGGAGAAATGATTATTGCAAAAGTAATGGGATTTAGAAATTATCTTGATATTGCAGAAAAGGATCAAATAGAAATGTTAACAGAGGAAAATGCTAATTATTTTTATGATATATTACCATATGCTTATGTATTAAATGTTTCTAAAAATTGGATAGAAAAATTTGATAAAAAGAATGTTCCAAACCTTGATTTGAGTGCAATAGATTATTATGAAAATGATTTATTTATGATAATAAATGAATAACAAAGGAATAGCAAAATAAGGAGTTAGAAATGAAAAAAATAAAATGTATTTTAATTATAATATTATTTATATTATATCCTAGCACAGTGTTTGCAAGTAATGGTAGTGGTGATGAGGGTTTACCTTTATTAGTTGCATTGCGGAATGGAAGCATTTATTTCGATACATATGTCACTTTTTGTGCTAATGCCATTATCTAAAAGAATTTCAAAAGATAATTCAAAGAAAACATTTTGGATTTTGTTTGGAATAAGAGTGGTCATATTATTGTTTTTTGATTTTTTTGTAACAACAAATATTGCAACGGTTGATTTTGCAGCAGTATTTGTAGGAGCATTTATTCTTGCGTTTTTACCGAATGGCACAAATAAAGTTGAGAATGGTGAATTAAATAATGGAGAGACAATAGCTAGTGCAGATAATGTAGAAACAATAAATGATGACAGTCCTATAGTTTCAGTTGATCCTGCGTATTTAGTAAATGAAAAGAAATTATTAAAAAATATGGTAAAAGAAGAGATTGAAAACCAAGGTGAAAATGCTAAAGGGTTAACAACAGCAAAGATAAATAAAAAAAGAAACATAACAATTTTAATATTTGGGCTACTAACATTTGCATATGTGTTAATGTATTTCTTTAATGTAGAATTAATAACTTGTTTGATTTATGAAGCAATTACTTTGATTTTATATATTTTTATAGTAAAAAAATTTAACATTGTAAATGTTATTTCAAAGCAAGCTAGGAAAAATCCAAATGAAGACATAGCACAAATGGTAGAAGAAGCAACAATGGAAAAGAAACAAGTAATATTTCCAACATATTTGAAAACTGGATTAATTGTTTTAGTTGCTGTTTTTATACCAATGATTATGTTTACAAAACCAAAAATGATTTATTTTAAATATGGAGATGGATATTCGTTAGTAAAATACACAAAAGGGCTAACAGATCAACAAGATGCAGTGGTAATACCAGATACCTATAACGGAAAAAATGTTGTTGCAATTGGAGGAAGTGCTTTTAGAAACTCAAATGTAAAAAATGTAACACTTCCACAAAATTTGGAAAGCATAAAATCTAAGGCTTTTTATGATTGTAAGAATTTAGAGAAAATATATATTCCACAAAATGTTACAGAAATAAGAGAGGGTGCATTTGAGAATTGTTCGAAATTAAGAACAGTTTCTTTACCAGAAGGATTAATTGATATTAGAGCGTCAGCTTTTAAAAATGATAAAAAATTATCTGAAATAAAATTACCAGAGAGTTTGGAATATTTAGGTGCAAGTGCATTTGCATATTGTAATTTATTAAAAGAAATAACTATACCTAGCAAGGTTGTTGAATTAAATGGACAAACTTTTGAATATTGTACTTCATTAAGAAGAATATATTTACATGATAATATTGTATCTATTCATGGAGAAAACTTCGTAGGAGATATAAACTTAGATAATGTAGTTTTACCATCTAAGATAACAGAGATAAGAGGTAATACATTTGAAGGTTGTTCGTCATTATCATCTATTGTAATACCAGAAGGAGTTACTAGAATAGGAGGACATGCTTTTTATGGATGTCGAAAATTAAGTTATGTTAATATTCCATCAACTGTTGTTGAAATAGGAAGTTCAGCATTTAGACAATGTTATTCATTACATACAATACAAATACCTAGAAATGCTTTAGTAAATGAGAGAGCATTTAAAGATAGTCCAACAGCTGTAACATACTATTAGGAGGTCAAATATTTATGAATGAGGATTACAAGTTTATACATCTGCTATATGTACCAACAATGAATTGCAATATGCAGTGTAAATATTGCTATTTAAAAGAAAATACAGTAGACTTAGAGCAAGATGACGCATATTTAAAAACATTAGAATATGCAGTAGAAAAATTTAAAAATGCAAATGTAGTTCCTTTTAATATATCATTACATGGTGGAGAGGTAACAACATTAGCCAAAGAGGATTTCAGAAATATTATAAAATATATTTCTAATTATTACAGAGACAATAAAGATGTAATTGTAAATAATGGATTTAGATTGGGAAATCCACATATTAAAACAAATTTATTTAATTTAGAAAAACACATAGATACTATAAAGGAGTTTAATGTTTCAATAAGTGGTTCTCTTGATTTACCGTTTTCATTGCATGAGGAATATAGGGTTACTAAAGGAAATCAAAAGACCTTGGACAAAATATTAAAAAATATTAAAC
This sequence comes from uncultured Clostridia bacterium, assembly GCA_947623615.1. Lineage (GTDB taxonomy): Bacteria > Bacillota > Clostridia > TANB77 > CAG-508 > CALXVA01. The sequence goes on from CANQHH010000043.1 coordinate 9,035, forward strand.
TATTAGAGGATATACCTAACAACAAAAAAGTTTCTGCAACAATATTTAAGGAACATTATGATAGGACAAATGAGATTATTCAAGATATTAAATATTTAGATGAAAATACATGTTTAAATATGAATGATTTTAATTTCATGATTGGTTTTGTTGATAATGAAGAAGGCGATATGCTTCATGCTATGACAGAAGATGAACAAGTTGATTTTTATAATAGAATGAATAAAGAATTTATAGGAACAAATTT
>CANQHH010000044.1 GCA_947623615.1 uncultured Clostridia bacterium
AATAATAGAAAAATTTTAAATGGATTGTATAAAGATTTAGATGAAGAAGAAAAATCAGTTGAAATAATGCGAATAATCGACAAAATAGATAAAATTGGAAAAGATAATGTTGTAAAATCACTTAAAGATATTGGTGTATCAGATAAAGCAGTAAATAAAATAATAAAATTTATTGAAATAGATGGAACAAATGATGAAAAGATAGACAAATTAGAAAAATTAAATATTGAAAACGAGATATTTGTGCAGGGCTTAAACGAACTAAAAGAAGTAGTAAAATATATAAGAATTTTTGGTTTAACAGATAAAAATTTCAAAATAGATTTAACAATTGCAAGGGGATTAGATTATTACACTGGTACTGTATATGAAACATTTTTAAATGAATATAGAGAACTTGGAAGTGTATGCTCAGGAGGTAGATATGATAACTTAGCAGGTTATTATACTGATAAAAAACTACCAGGAGTAGGAGTATCAATAGGACTTACAAGGTTATTCTATAAATTAAATGAGTTAGATGCTATAAAGCAACAAGATAAAACTATTTCAAAGGTATTAATAGCCCCTATGACAGAAAACATTGATAAATCACTAGAAGTTGCAACACAATTAAGAAATGCAGGAATAAATTCAGAAGTTTATTTAGAAGATAAAAAAATAAAAGCAAAATTCAAATATGCAGATAGACTTCAAATACCTTATGTAATAATAATAGGAGAAGATGAGATAAAAAATAATACAATATCGCTAAAAAACATGCAAACAGGAGAACAGGAGAATTTGAGTATTCAAGAAGTAATTGAAAAGTTGAGTTAGTAAGTCATATTTCACTTTGTGCAAGAATATATTATATATAAGTAATTGGACAAAGGAGAAATGGAAATGATAAATTTAGCGGTTATAGAAATAAAAGATATTATAAAATATCTAGTAAGAATAACAATAGTTATAACTATTGCAATATCACTTACTAGATATTTTTTAAGCTTTAGGACAAAAGTTCAAGATTCTGCAGAAGGTTGGAGCAGTTATACGTTATTATCCTGTTTAGATAAGACAATTCCAAGTATAAAAAGCATAAATAATAGTAAACAGTCTCAAGTAGAGGATAAACAAAAGGTGAAACCACTAAAACTTGCATTGGGAGTTGAATTGGGAATGATTGACACGGTAACAAACAAAATACAAGAAGAGCAACAGGTAGAAGAGACGGCCAACAAAAAGGATGATTCAAAAGAAGAACCAGAAAAGCTAGAAGAAGCGAAAACTAATTTGAGTACAGAAGTACAGAATAGTGGTGTACCAGAAAAATATACATCTACATATAAATCTGTAAAAATAAAAAACGAGTCAAATAAAAAACTAACTAAGGAGATATTAACGCCTAATGTTGAAATAAACACAAAAAACATATTAATTTATCACACGCATACTTGTGAAAGTTACACACCAAGTAAAAAATATCAATATAAAAAATCAGGCAATTATAGAACTACAGATAAAACTCGTTCGGTAGTAATGGTAGGAACAGAACTTGCTAAATATATGAAAAATTATGGATATAATGTAATTCATGACGAAACATTATATGATTATCCAGCATATAATGGCTCGTATGAGAGGTCTTTATCTAATGTAAAAAAGATTTTAGAGAAGAATAAAAATACGGAGGTATTGTTTGATATACATAGAGATGCTATTGCTGACAGTTCGTATGCACCAACTGTAAAGATAGGTGATGAATATGCAGCCCAATTAATGTTTGTAATAGGAACAGATGGCGGTGGTGAACATAAGAATTGGGAAAAAAATTTAAAATTTGCCATAAAGATACAGGAAAAAGCTAACGAGTTATATCCAGGTTTATTTAAGCCAATTATATTAAGAAATAGTAGATATAATCAACACTTAGCAAAAGGGGCAAGTATAATAGAAGTTGGAGCAACAGGAAACACCTTAGACCAATGCTTAGTAAGCATGAAATATTTATCAAAAGTATTAAGTGAGATATAAATATCAGGGCTAAAAAATGATTGACTTTTTATAAAAAAACAAGTACAATTATATAGAATTTTCATATATGGGGGGAAATGCAATGGAAAATGTTACAATGGATAAAATAGTTAGTTTATGCAAAAATAGAGGATATGTATATGCAGGGTCTGAAATATATGGAGGTCTAGCAAACACATGGGATTATGGACCATTAGGAGTAGAATTAAAAAATAATATAAAAAAGGCATGGATGAAGAAATTTGTGCAAGAGGAAAAGCATAATGTAGGTCTAGATTGTGCTATTTTAATGAATCCAAAAACATGGGAAGCATCAGGTCATTTAAGCAATTTTAGTGATCCACTAATTGATTGTAAAGAGTGTAAGACAAGACATAGAGCAGATAAGCTTATAGAAGAATGGATGCATGAGCATAATATAGATGAGGTAGCAGATGGCTGGACAGATGAGCAAATGATAAAATACATGACAGATAATCATATAGTATGTCCAAACTGTGGCAAGGAAAATTTTACATCAATTCGTAAATTTAACTTGATGTTTAAAACATTTCAAGGTGTTACAGAAGATACAACAGCTACTATATATTTAAGACCAGAGACAGCGCAAGGAATATTTGTTAATTTTAAGAACGTGCTTAGAACAACAAGAAGAAAATTACCATTAGGTATTGCACAGATTGGTAAATCATTTAGAAATGAGATTACACCTGGTAATTTCACATTTAGAACACGTGAATTTGAGCAAATGGAACTAGAATTTTTCTGTAAACCAGGCACAGATATAGAATGGTGGAATTATTGGAAAGAATATTGTAAAAAGTTTTTATTAGATTTAGGAATGAAAGAAGAAAAAATAAGATTAAGAGATCATTCACCAGAAGAACTTTCGCACTATAGTAATGGAACAACAGATATCGAGTTTTCGTTCCCATTTGGCTGGGGTGAGTTATGGGGAATTGCAGACAGAACAGATTATGATTTAAAGAAACATATGGAGTATTCTAAAGAAGATATGAATTATTTAGATCCAGAGACAAATGAAAGATATATCCCATATTGTATTGAACCATCAGTTGGTTGTGATAGGGTTGCACTTGCATTTTTATGTAATGCATATGATGAAGAGGCAGTAGGAGACGGAGATGTAAGAACAGTACTTCATTTGCATCCTGCACTAGCACCATATAAGGTTGCAATACTTCCATTGTCAAAAAAATTAAGCGAAAAGGCAGAAGAAATATATAGTAAATTATCTAAAAAATATATGTGTGATTATGATGAAGCGGGAAGTATAGGAAAAAGATATAGAAGAGAGGATGAGATAGGAACACCTTATTGTGTAACTGTTGATTTTGATAGTTTAGAAGATAATAAAGTAACAATAAGAGATAGGGACACAATGGATCAAGTAAGAGTAAATATAGACGAATTAGAAGAATGGATAGCTGAAAAAATTGAATTTTAATATATATTATCAGAAGAGGAAGAAATAATTTGAAAAAGAAAAATTTAAAAAAAGTTGCTAATTCTTTTATGAAGAATGTGGTAATGCTCATGTTTTCGCAATTGCTGATAAAAGTTTTAGGAATGGTGTATAGACTGGTAATAACAAATGTTGAAGGGTTTGGAAATACAGGAGTAGGATACTATTCGGCAGGTTATCAGATATATGCACTACTTCTTACAATATCATCAATAGGAATTCCGAGTGTTATATCAAAGCTTGTTTCAGAAAGATTAGCGATAGATGATAAAGCAGGTGCACAAAGGATATTTAAAATATCGTTAAAGTTTTTTGCAATCATAGGATTGTTCTTCTCACTGGCATTGTATTTTGGAGCGGATTTTATAGCATGTAATATATTAAATGTTCCAGATACAGCTCATGTAATGAGAGTGCTAGCACCAGCAATTGTGTTTGTGTCTATATCATCTGTATATAGAGGATATTTTTCAGGTCAACAAGACATGAAACCTACAAGTGTTTCACAAACACTAGAGCAATTTTTGAATTGTGTATTATCTATTACATTTGTATATGCATGTATAGGAAAAGAAGCATACATAATGGCTGCAGCAGGTAATTTATCTACAACATTATCAATAGTAGTTTCATTTACCTATTTAGTTATATATTATAGAGGAAATAAGATAGAACCAGAACCAGGTCAAAAATCTCCAGAGAGGAGAAAATCTGATAAGGAGCTATTAAAAACAATACTTGCAATATCTATACCTATTACATTTGGCTCAATAATATCTGTAATAAGCTCAGTTATAGATACTGCAACAGTAAGTAATTGTATTCAATACGCGTATAGAAACGCAGGAATGACAAAAGAAGCCTTGGAAAGTTTGGCAATGTCAAATGCTGGTATTCTTTCCAAAGTAGATACACTTGTTACATTCCCACTAGCTATAAATATAGCATTATCAACAGCATTAGTACCATCTATTTCGGAGTCAATAGCAAAAAAAGAATTTAAAACTGCTTCAAAGAGAATGTCATTCTCATTATTGGCTTCTATATTAATTATAGTACCATGTGCAATTGGATTTATTTCACTTGCAAATCCAATATTAAAAATGATATATCCAACTGCATCAGATGGAGCGCTTATATTACAAATATCATCAATTTCTATGATTTTTATAGCGTTAAATCATACAATGAATGGTGGATTGTATGGATTAAATTTACCAAGAGTGCCAGCGGTTGCATTAGCGCTAGGAATAATAGTTAAAACAATATTAAATGTTATATTAGTTAGTAATCCAAAAATAAACATAGCTGGAGCGGCAATAGGAACACTTGTATGTCAAATTATTACATTTTCTTTATGCCTAAAAGTATTAAAAATGAAACTAAAAACGAAATTGGATTTAAAGAAAGAGATAATAAAGCCATTTGTATCAGCTATAACAATGGGTGTAGTAGTGTATATAGTTCAATTAATATTAAGTAATGTTATTGGAAATACTATAAGTACTCTAATATCAATAGTAATAGGAGTAATGGTATATGGCTTAATGATATTGTTTACCAAAGTACTAAGTGAAGATGATATATTAATGATACCATTTGGAGCAAAAGTATATCCAATATTAGTAAAACTAAAAATTTATAAATAGTAGAAATTCGAGGAGAAAAGAGTGAAATATCTAATAATTTATTTAATTCTGATAAATTTAATTGCATTTTTGGCAATGTATATAGATAAACGAAAAGCACAAAAAGGAAAATGGAGAATAAAAGAATACACTTTATTAATGTTAGCGGTTTTTGGTGGAAGTATTGGGGCAATAATAGGAATGTATACATTTAGACACAAAACGCAAAAAGCTAGGTTTTATATAGGATTTCCACTAATATTAATTTTAGAAATACTATTATTTATATTACTATATAATGATGTTATAAGTAAAATATTATAAAAGTAAAAACAGACATATTATAAAAAATATGCCTGTTTTTTAATGAAAAAATAAATCTTGGTTATACTATAAAGCAGGGAAATTATAAGTATTTTTTTAAAGTCTCTACACTATCTTCTTGCATTACTACGAAATCATTTAAAATATTTTTTACATCTGGTGCAATATCATTATTTTGATTAATTAAACGTCTACCTTCAATAATTCCCATATTTGTACCTTGCATAAGTAATTCAGATAATTTGGATGTTGTATCATCAGTCATGGTTTTCATTTGAATACCATACCAAGTCATCATTTTATTCATTGCATTAGTTTCATGAGGTTCTTTATCGCTATAATTAGAGTACAGTTTATTTACTCTTCTAGAAATGTCTTTGTACTTGTTGTATTCTGTATCAAGAACTTGTCTGAAATCACTATCACATACTTTTTCAGATACATAAGAAATAGCATCCATTCCCATAGTAGCTCCTTTGTTAACTTCATCTAAAATGTTTAAATTTTGATTTTCCATAATACACACTCCATTCTAGGTAATTAATTACCATTAATAGTTATTATGTGCAAAAAAATAAATAATATTAATAAAAAATAGACGTAATTAGAGATATATATAAATTAAAAAATACAGATTATATCAAAATAATTTGTATTTTTTAATATTTTCTTAAATATCAAAAAAATATTGCAAAAATAGACAAATGATAGTATAATAAATTTGGATTAGATGAATAAACTAAAATATTAGGTAATAACAATACTTAAAGTGCATACTATAATAATAAAGGAGAGAGAATAATGGAATATTTATATATGTTACAGCAGGCACTTGTATGGATAATAACAATATTTTGGATATATCAATTAGTAATAAGTATATGTTCTTTAGTAAAATTAAAAGAAAAACCTATTTTAGAGGAGAAAGTTAATCGCTTTATGGCTATTATACCTGCACATAATGAGGAAAATGTAATAGTTCCTTTAGTTGAAAGTTTGATGAAGCAAAATTATCCTAAAGAATGTTATGATGTATATGTTATAGCAGATAATTGTACAGATAGAACTGCGGAGATTGCAAAAAAAGCAGGAGCAATTGTTTATAAAAGATTTGATGAAAAGCATAAAACCAAAGGATATGCATTACAATGGTTTTTAGATCAAAAAATAAAGGAAGATGCTCCATATGATGCTTTTTGTATATTTGATGCAGACAATATTGTTGATAGTAACTTTTTAAAAGCAATGAATAAAAAATTGTGTCAAGGAGAAGATGTAGTACAAGGTTATAGAGATATAAAAAATCCTACTGATAGCTGGGTATCTGCTGGTTATGCAATTTTTTATTGGACAATGAACAGATTTTATCATTTAGCAAGATATAATGTTGGATTATCGCCATTAATAAATGGAACAGGATTTATGGTAAAATTTGACGTAATTAAGCCAGAAGGATGGAATACAAAAACTCTAACAGAGGACATAGAGTTTTCATTAAAAAGAATAATAAAAGGAAAAAAATTAGGTTGGGCAACAGATGCAATAGTTTATGATGAGCAACCTGTAGGATTTAAACAATCTTGGAAGCAGAGAACAAGGTGGACAGTGGGACACATACAATGTATGGGAGAATATACAAAACCATTAGCCGCAGCAGTAAAAGAGCATAGAACATTAATGAACTTTGATGGACTTTTATATATAATAGGTAGTATACCAATGTTTGTATTAACTTTAATATTATTAGGTTTAAATTTTGTTATATATGCAGCAAATGGTATGACATATGCAGATTTAATTATAAATTGCTTACGTTATTTTATACCAACATTTTTATTACCAATTGCAACAGCGTTATTAATAATGAAACTTGATAAAAAACCGATAAGACCAATGCTAAAAGGATTGTTATGTTATCCATTGTTTTTAGGTTCATGGTTACTAATAAACTTTAAGTGCTTATTCAAGAGAGATACAACTTGGGATAAGATAGAACATGTTAGAAATGTAAAAATAAATGAAGTAAATTAGAATTCAAAAAGTGCTCACATTAATATAATGGAGTACTTTTTATTTGTATAAATATATTACTTGACAATTTGAATACATATTGATAATATTAATATGTTGTTAAATATGTATTACTAGGAGGAATAATGGTATATCCAAAAGAATATGTAAATAGTGTGACAGAAATAGATATAAAATTATTAACGAAAAATAATATAAAAGGTTTAATATTGGATGTAGATAATACTTTAATTGATTATAATCAAAATATACCTGAAGGAATAGAAGAGTGGGTACAAATATTAAAAAAACAAAATATAAAATTTTGTATATTATCAAATAGTAATAATGAAGAAAAAATAAAAAAGGTATCTAAAAAATTAGAAATGCCATATTTATTTTTTGCAAAGAAACCATTTAAAACGGGGTTTATAAAGGCAAAGAAAATATTAGATTTAAAAGAAGAAAATATAGGTATGGTTGGTGATCAAGTATTTACAGATGTAGTAGGAGCAAACAGAATGAAAATGGTATCAATATTAGTAAAACCAATAGACAAAAAGGATCATTTACCAACTAAAATACAGAGAATATTTGAAAAACCAGTTATTTATCAATATCTAAAGATAAAGGAGAGAAAATAAATGTATTTTAATGAAATTCATATAATATCGTATGTGATTGTAGGCGTAATAGGAATGCTTGTAGGACAGTTTATGGATTGGTGCAGATTACGATTAATAGATTATAAAAATATATTTTCAAAAGAATTTTTTACTGATTATTTAAAGAGTTGTAAACCAAAATATATTATGATGACAATAATAGCATTAGCATATATTTTGCTGTTATATAGGTTTTCATATTCGCTCACGACACTCAAGTATATGTTTTTGATACCGATGCTCATTATTGCTTTTCAAATTGATTTGAAATTACAAATAATACCAAATAGATTAACTCTTACAATTTTTGAACTTGGACTAATATTTACATTTGCCGGAGTATTATTGAATGTTAATGTAGGTATCAATTTATTTATTAATAATATGTTTGGAATGTTAGTAGGTGGAGGAATTTTCTTATTAATAACATTAATAGGTGGTCTGATAGCAGGTAAAGAGGCAATGGGCTTTGGAGATGTAAAATTAATGGGAGCAATGGGATTATTCTTTTCATGGGTAGACATGATTTTGATTTCGGTAATGGCATTCCTATTTGCTGCAATTGTAAGTGTAGGTGTTTTAATTTTAAAGAGAAAGAAAATGGATGAATATATTCCATTTGGACCATTTATAGTTGCAGGGGCATTGATTTCAATATATACGCCTTTTAATACATTAATAAATGTTTTGTTTACGATTTTCTCATTAGGGATGAATCACATGTAGAAGTGTAAATTTGGAGGTACTTATGAACGATAAAATAAAATGGTTAAGAAATAAACTAAGCATGCATAATATGCAAGGAATGATAATAACAAATCCAGCAAACATAAGGTATCTTACCGGAATTAGTGCAGAAGGGGTACTTTTAATAACAAGAAAGGAAAATTTTTTCTTAACAGATCCAAGATATTTGGAAGAAGTGCAATCAGTACTTACAATAAATGATGGTATTATTGTTAATAATGTAATGAATATAACTAAAGATGATTATGAAAATTTCTTTATGTTTTGTGAAAATGTGGGTTTTGAAGAAAATTATATAACATATGCTACATATAAGAA
>CANQHH010000045.1 GCA_947623615.1 uncultured Clostridia bacterium
TTTCTGTTATTCATTTTCCGTTAAATTATATTATATTCTCTATATAACATTTTGTAAATAGATATAATATGAAAAATTTACCATTTTGATTTGCCGATTAAGAAAAAATGTAAAAAATATATACTGTGGAAATATGGAACGTAGTTAGCCTAAAGTCGCTTATCCCTAGGGGATAAGATATTATTAATTGAAAAATGTAATATAAACTTAATATTAACATTAATTCGTGTTGTAAAATGTTATTCCGTAGTTAAAGAGAGAAATATGTAGGGAAAAACTTCCATTGACAATATTTTTTTTTATTGTAAAATAAATTTAAGGAAAATATTTTAAAGAGATGGTGAAGCGTATGTCAAAAAAGAAAATCATATCAATATTTATAATAATGATATTTTTAATGAGTTTTATTACAGTAACGTTAGCTGTAGGCAGTGGAGATGTATATATAGGAGTAAAACACTATACCACGAAAGACGATGGAACTAATATAGGATATGCTGTAGGAATACCAGATGATGGAGGAAAGAAGATAAATATTTTAGAAAAACATTTAAGTCAAGAAGAAGGTAGTGAATTAACAGAAGAACAACCTACAGTTTATTGTTTAAAACCAGGTATGGGTTTTTACTTTGCAAGTCGTATAGCAAAATATAATTTACAATATAATATGATTAATGACAAAGAAGATATTGCAAAACATGGTGAATTAACATATCAATTAACAGAAAGTGAAAATTATAAAAAATTAGTTACACTATTAAGTTTGATATATGTTCCTGAAAGATCAACAGAGGATTACAAAAATGATCTTTTAAATAAAGCAATGCAAAAATACAATGTTGAATATACAACAAAAATAACTGATGAAGATATTGCAGCTGTTAATCAAGTACTAATATGGCATTATACAGAACCTAACAATAAAATGTATGATAAATACAATGAAGAAAATTGGTTAGCATATACAACTGATGGACAAGAATATAAGTTGCTATCTGAATATGATGAAGGAGAACAAGAGGGCGAAGGCGTAGATAGAGAAAAGCAAGTTGAAGCATTATATAAATATCTTGTTGATGAGGTAGAAAAGATAACAACTTCTGGAAAAATAGTAAATGAGGATTGTAAAGTAATAAGTGAAACAGAAGATACAGTAGCATTAAGAGAAGAACCTAGTCAATCATCAAAAATATTAAAGAATTTAAACAAAGAAGATAAAGTTAAAAGGTTTCTAAAAGATGTTGGATGTATAGATGGATGTACTTGGGATAAAGTAAGATTAGAAGATGGAACAGAAGGATATGTTGTATCAGATAATTTACAAATAGAATCTGAAAATATAAAATGTAGGATATTAACAGGCTCTGGAACAGGCAATGTTAACTTAAGACAAGAGCCAACAACTTCTTCTGGAGCTGTATGTCCAGTGGCATCAGGAACAGAGGTTACAAGGTTAGTAAGTAGAGTTGCAAAAGCAAATAATTACATATGGGATAAAATACAATTAGCAGATGGAAGAACAGGATATATTGCAAGACAGTACTTAGTAGAAATTGATGAAGCGGAAGAAAATATAAATGCAAATGGACAAATGTCATTAGGAGCAACAGTAGAAAATAATGGGGAAATTGAAGGAGAAATTCCACCTATAAGTTCTGAAATATCTGAAGTTGAAGATATGAATAAAATGATAGAGTCAAAACCATTTACAATGCAAGGGACAACTAACAGATATGAAAGTGATGCATTATCACCAGAAGAAATTGAAAGTTATGATGGAGAATATTATATAAAAGTAAATTATGAAGCAAATGTAGTAACTGTTTATCAAAAAGATGAACAAGGAGAGTATACAAATGCAGTAAAAGCAATGATTTGCTCAACAGGTCAGCTAACACCTGAAAATGGTGTATTTGAAACTTCTGATCGATATGATTGGAGAAATCTTAACCGGAAATGTTTGTGGACAATATGCAACTAGAATTGTGCAAGGAATTTTGTTCCATTCAGTTCCATATTTAAGACAAGATAAATCAACATTGAAATATGAAGAATATGATAAATTAGGAACAACTGCATCAGAAGGTTGTATTAGATTAACTGTTGAAGATGCTAAATGGATTTATGACAATTGTGATAGGGGAACATTAGTAGAATTCTATGGAAGTTCAGATCCAGGACCTTTAGGAAAACCTACTGCTAAAAAAATAAGTAATGAGGATGAAAAACTTAGATGTTGGGATCCTACAGATCCAGATAAAATGAATCCATGGCTAAGAGGAGAAGTTGAACCAGATACAACAGAAGTTATATCTGAAAGATGTAGAGTAAACATAAAACAAGAAAATACAAAAATTAATATAAGAGAACAGCCATCATTATCAGCTAATATTGTTGCACAGTTATTTGATGGAGATGTTGTAACAAGAATTGAAAGAAGAGCAGCTAATCAAGAGAGTTATATATGGGACAGAGTTAAATTATCAGACGGAACAGTAGGATATATAATAACTCAATGCTTAGATCTAGATCAAGAAGATGCACAAGATTATAATATTTCACAATTAGTAGGAGATCCTGTTTCAGCTGAAGAGGATAAGGAATTAGACTGTGACTTACAAGAAGGAAAATGCATTATAGGGCCAGTAAATATTATAAAAAGTAATAATATACGCAGTGATGTTAAATTTGATATAAAATCAAATGGAGAAGAAGTAGATGATTATAAAGTTTTAGATTATAAGAAAGAAGAACTTAGTGATAACAGTGAATTATCTAAAGGAGGAAAATTCTATTTAAGTTTAGAACAAAACAATTTGAAAAATTTAAGTGTAAAATTGGTTGTAAACTACGAAGCTACAAATATGAGTCTGATAGATTCACAAACAGATAATGATCAACAATTAGCTGTAGAGGTACAAAAAAGTGTAAGAAATGTATCCAAAGAATTAGAAATAAAAGAATTTGATTTAGCTTTAAGAAAATACATAACACAAATTGGAGATACAGTAATAAATGATAGAAATCCAAAAATTGATGAAAATGCATTAAAAACTGGAACAACAGCTGAATATAAACATAAGAAAAATGCAATACAGGTTCAGACAGGAAGTGAGGTAATATATAATATTACTGTATATAATGAAGGAGCGCAAGCAGGAAAGGCAACACAAATAACAGATCAATTACCAACAGGACTTGAATTTGTAGAAGTATTAACAGATAATTATGAAGTAGAAGAATATGATAAAACAACTAATAGATTAGTGTTAAAAGGAAAGAATCTAAGAAATTTAACAGAATATAGTGGAGAAGGATTAGATTCAGAAACAGTAAGGATAAAATGTAAAGTAACTGCTGAGGCAGATACTTCAAAAGATAAAGTATTAACAAATGTAGCTTGGATATCAGAAGCGATAAGTGAGGCAGGAATAACAGTAGATAGAGATTCAGAACCAGAAACAACTCCACAAGTAAACAAAGATAATATGGAAAATTATACAGGAAATGAATCAAATAAAGATGTGGATTTAAGTCAAGAAGAATATTATTTTAAAGGAGAACAAGATGAAGATGACTTTGAGAAATTGGTAATTATTAAACAAGAACCAGAGCCAACACCAGAGCCAACTCCGGATCCAACGCCAGAGCCAACACCAGAACAAACTCCGGATCCAACACCAGAACCAACACCAGAACCAACTCAGACTCCAAGTACAGAACAAAAGACAGACGATGTAAAGGTAGAGCAACAGACTGCAAAACCAAATGTTGATACTGTAGCTCCAAATGTTATTCCTCAAACCGGAGTAGGACAAAGTATGATAATTATAATAATGGTTTTGGTAAGTATTGTATTTGGCTATAAATTGTATAAAGATAGAGATATTAAATAATATAATTTTAAATGATTTTTAAAATAAATCTTAATAAATAAACATATAAAAAGAGATTATGACCTATAGTTTTATAGGATAATCTCTTTTTTATTGAATAGGAAAAATCAAAGATTTTCCCTATTCAATAAAAATGCTATAATCGCTATTGCCTTTGAGATTTGCTCATTTTATTCGCAAACTCAAATCGGCGAGAACAAAGGGCGGTCAAAGACCGCTTTGTTCTAGTATAGTAAAAGTTTAATTTTATTAATTAACACCATCAGCATTCTCATCAACAAATGCAATTGCATCTAGTTTTTTATTCATATTAGAATAATGGTAATTATCATTATTTATTGGGTTATAATCATATAAATAATATGATTTAGTACCACCTAATAAGGTCTTTTTATAGCATCTTTTAAGAGTTATAGTTATATCATATTTTTGTTTTCCATTAAGTTCTTTATTCCAATATAAGTCACCTGGGAAATTGTTATCATAAGCCTTTAAATATAATATATCTTCATCATCTTGATCTTCAACGATTTTATATGCATTTATAGCATGTGAGCCACCATCTTGAATCAGTAATACGGATACGATTTTTCCTTTTTTTAATTGGGATACTAAACTATCTATCTCATTAGATTTTATAACTGTAACTTTTTCAGCGGCAGAGTTAAAAGCCCACCTAACACGTTGCATTCTAACTTCATCATTTATTGTTTTATAATAATGTTCAATAATTTTTACAACTTCTGCATCAGGTTCCTCCATTTTAGATGAATCTAAAGTAGATTCGTTTTTAGGTATATCATCTGCATATGTTGCTAAGTCAGATGTAGGTTTATATGAATAAAGGTTTTTATTCCAAATTGTATTGTAAGCACTACCAGACAAGTTATATACAGACTCTATTGATTTTGGTAGTTTTCCTCCATTATATATAGCTGTGGTTACATGGGCAAATCCCATACAGACACCATTCGGTCCCACTTGTGTGCTTAAATTCTCAAAATTGAAAGCATTTTTTGTAACCAAAAATCCACTGTCTGCGTAAAATTCTCCTCTTTTATATCTATATTTGCTTTCGAAATCATAAGTCAGTTCCTCATCTTCATTATTTTCTTCCTGTTTTTGTTCTTCAGAATCTGAGCCATCTCCATATAAATAATTTTCTAATTCTGTACCACTACTTAAATGTTTGTAAATGAAGAAGAAATTGATTACAGATGATTCTGATGTATAAGATGCAAGATTAGATTCTATTTTACCAAAAAGTAAATCTAAGATTTTAGCACCAAAAGAATGTATATAAGAAACTATTACTTTAAAGCTATTATTAGCCTTACTATTAAGCTTGTTTTCTAATGTTGTATTGTTATTATTCCTATGAGGAAGGTCATTTACTTGAAAAATTATTACAGGAACATCAAAAACAGCGTTAATAATAGGAAGTGCAATGACAATATATTCTGAATCCATATTATTTTGGAAATCTATTTTAGCATTTATCGTATTTCCTAATTTATCTAATAAATTATTTTTATATACAATTAAAATTGGATTGTCATTTTCTATATTAAATAAAATAGTATTATCTTGAGTTTGTGACTCTATTTTTTCAGATTTTTTATTTATATTATCATAACTTATAACTTCATAATTATCAGGATTTTCTATTTTTAAAGTTGTTTTACCAGTAAAAGAGTAAATTCTAAAAGGTTGCATTGCAAGGGTGTATTCGCTAGGAACACTTCCTTTATATTCTTTATAATATGCTTCGATATCTTCAGCCTCATCTATAGTTAGAGATATATTCTCATTTGATGTTTTTATTGTAGCTGAGCTACCATAATATTTATTTATATCATATTTTTTTTGCACTTTGTATGCATCACTTAAAACATCTCCAGAAGTAGAGAATTTTTTTGGATTACTATGATATTTATTTATTTCATCATAATCTGTTAATCCATCTCCATCAGTGTCATCTGAAAGAATATCGAGTCCTAGCTTTATTTTATCTCCATTCGATATTTTATCACCATTAGAGTCTTCTTTTAATTCTTCGTCAGTTAATTGGATTTCCTCTGGAGGCATCACTAAAATATCATTTTTTACAAATTCATCGAATTTCTTTTCATCATGAGATTTTTTTATCGCACTAAAGACTTTAAAAAGAACAATAATTAAAATTAGAATTAATAAAAATTTTAAAAATCGGTGTTTTTTCTTTTTCTTTATTTTAGTATTATTTCTATTTTGAGTATTGTTAATATTAGAATTGTTTGCGTTGTTTAAAGTGTTGTTGACATTGTTCATATTGTTAGCATTGTTGTTTTTTTCATTAGTTTCATTGTACTCCATATTATTTATCCCCATATTACTTCATATTTTAGTTTATCTTTTGAAAAAAATTAAATTGATTTTATAAACTTAAAAAGATAATAACATAAAAGAATATAATTTTCAAATACAATTAAAAAGTTTTTAATTATGAAGGAAATGCGATATACAATTTTAATATTTTATGATATGATGAAAAAAAAGTGATAGGAGGAAAATTGAATGAAGAATATTAAAATATTTGCTTGTCCAACAGCAGAAGAATTTACAGAAGAAATATGTAATTATTTGGGAATTAAAATAGGAAAAATACACCATCAAAAATTTAAAAATGATAATAATTTTGTGCAGATATTAGAAACAGTAAGAGAAAAAGATGTATATATTGTACAAACAACTAAACCTCCAGTTAATGAAAGGATTATGGAATTATTAATAACAATTGATGCAGTAAAAAGAGCTTCTGCTAAAAATGTTAATATTGTATTGCCATATTTTCCGTATTCAAGATCAGATAAAAAGGATCAACCACGTGTGCCAATAACAGCTAAACTAATAGCACAACTTTTAGAAGCGGCACGGTGCAACGAGAGTAATTACATGTGACTTACATAATCCTGCAATACAAGCATATTTTAATAATATTAATTGTGATAGATTGACAGCAGAATATACATTGGAAAGATATTTTAAAAATAAAAATTTAGAAGATTTAGTTATTGTGGCAACAGATGCAGGTAGCTCAAAAAAAGCATATAAATATTCAGAATTTTTTGGTTGTCCAATTGCTTTAGTAGATAAAAGAAGAGAAGCAAATGATGATAGAGCAATAGCAAGTGTAATTATTGGAGATGTAAAAGATAAAAATGCAATAATATTTGATGATGAAATTGATACAGCAGGCTCTATAATAGAGACTGTGAAAGTGTTACAGAAATTTGGTGTAAAGGATATATATGCAGGTTGTACACATGGTGTTTTATCAGAACCAGCAGTTAAAAGAATTAAAAAATCAGGAATAAAGGAAGTGGTGGTAACAAATACTATTCCAATACCGCCAGAGAAAAGAATAGATAATATAACAGTTTTATCTGTATGTCCATTATTTGCAGAAGTTATAAAGCGATTAAATGAAGAAAGAGGATTAGGAGATTTCAAAGAATATTGACGTTAGAAAAATAAAAATCTATTATGACTATCAATAGACATAATAGATTTTATTTTTTTTGCCTAAAATGAAAAAATGTTAGGGAATAACGGGATATGAGATATAAGTGTATAAAAATATAGATTTTATGTAAAAGGAAACTTCTAAAATATGCCAATTGTCTAAAAAGCAATAAAAAAACATAAAAAATACTTGCAAAAAAGATAATGATATTGTAAAATAAAACCACATAGAAAAAATAAACAAAAGATTGAGGAGCAAAAGATGAAAAAAAATAAAGTGGAAAGCCCTGAAAAGCTTGAATCCCTAAGAAGAGAAAAACAGTATTTGATAAAAATTAATAACAAAAAAAGCGAAGGGCCAAAAGCCTTTATTAAGTATATTCAAAATGCAGACTATTGTTAGGAGTAGTTTGCGTTTTTTTCGTGCTTTGGTTTTTATGTAAATTAATATAATTTATTCATTACAGGATGCTTACTGTCGGCTTTACCAAGCCTCCAAACTGTGCATCGCTCCGCAAATAATTATATTAATTCGATTTAGAGAGAATAAAAAGGAGAAGAGGAAAATGGAGAGAGAACAATTAAAAAAAATAAAAGAAAGTGCGTCAGGAATAACGCTAATAGCATTAGTTGTAACAATAGTAGTTCTAATAATATTAGCGGCAGTAACAGTACAAGTAGTAATAGGAGAGGATGGACTACTTAATAGAACAGAGAAAGCACAAATATTAGTTGAGCAGTCAACAGTATTGGAACAAACAAGATTAGCAGCAGCAGAAAAAAGACTTGATACAGAGAAAATGAATATGACAGTAATAGAATATTTAAAATCAGAAGGGATAATAAAAGACGAAGTAAGAAATGTTGCAGTATTGGAAAAATTAGCAGATACAAGCTCAGAATTAAAAGTAGCAGAAACAGATGTGACAAAAGATGTATGCTATATTGTAAATGTTGAAAAAATGATAGAACATCCAGTAACAGGAAAAGGAAATATGACAGAAGGAAATGTATATTACATTTTAAATACAGATTTATACTATATGGATTCAGATAAAAAAGTAAAAAAATTAGGAAATGTATATGCAGAAGGAGCAGGAGGAATACTAGCAACGGACCCAGCGTGCTTTAATTATGAAGTAAATGGAGATGACCAAGTAGAAATAACAGGTTTAATATTTGATAAGTTAGAATATCAAGAAAGTACAAGAATACCTAAATTCTATCGAAAAATGGGAAGAATAGAAATCTTAAATATGGAAACACTTGTAATCCCATCACAAATAGATGGAAAAGATGTTGTAGAGGTGAGGTTCACAGATAATATAGGAATTGATGTAGATAGCATATATGGAATAGCGGTTTTCGGAATAAAAGAAATTATTTATCCAGATACAGTATTATCTATTAGAGCAACTGACCTAGTTTTCGAGGATATGGAGAGATTACAATTGCCAAAGAATTTACGTGAGATTGGAAGGTTAGCATTTAAGGGTATGTGTAAAATGCAGGAGATTACTATACCAGCTAGTGTTGAGGAGATTGAAGGGTACTATAATCAATCACCATTTCATTGTTGGGATGAAGATGCGGTCATAAATGTTGAAGGTAAAGCTTCAATGGAAGAGATGTATGTGTATGACAGTTATGGAAGTATTGATAATAGATATTGGAACGGTGACTTAAAGGTAAATTTCTTAGGTAAAAAGTAAGCAAATTAAAAGAGTAAGAAATTAGGAGGAGTTTTAATGA
>CANQHH010000046.1 GCA_947623615.1 uncultured Clostridia bacterium
TTTTTCAATATTTCTAACTTGCATTATATAATTCGATATACTTGTCCATATATGTGGGTTAACTTCATCATTATTTTGTATAACATTTGTGATATCTTCACTTGAATTTATAATTTTTATATTTTTATTTACACTAGATACTTTTTCCATAAAATTCTCTAATCCAAGTCCATTTTCTATAAATACATCCGCTTTTTCTATTTTTTTCATATCCTCTGTAGATATAGTATAGTTATGTATACATCCTGTATTTACATCTGCCATATTTGCAAGTTCTATATTATTTGCCCCCTCTGTTATATTGGCTGCCATAATATAAATCGGATAAAAAGATGTTACAATTTTAAATTTTCCATCATCTACATTATTTGAATTATTTTTACTAATTATAAAAAATGCTCCAATTATACCAATTATCACAATTGCAATAACAACATATTTAATGTATCTTTTCAAAGCTCTCCCCTCCTTTAAACATATTTATTATAATACCATTTTTTCCCTTATTTTTCAAGTTTTTCACTATCAAAATTTTATTTTCCCAAACATTTCTTTATTTCATCTATATTCTTTATCACAGCTTCATATCCATACTCAAAACACTTATCTAATTTATTTATATCAAGTAGTCCTACTTTATCAGTTGATACATTTAATACATAATCACTTTTTTCTAAATTTTCTTCAGAAATCTTATTTCCCATTATATCTATTGTTTTCATTACTATATCCATTATATTGCTATTTTCATCTATTGGATCTGCATCAAACTTTACTGCTAATATTTTATCCGCTCCCTGCTTTCTAACTTCATTTACTGGTACATTATTTAATGCTCCTCCATCCATAAATGCATGCTTCTCTATATTACATAAATCAAACACAGCTGGAAAACTGCTACTTGCTCTAACAGCCTTTCCAACACTTATGTCTGTTATATAATGGCTTTTATCTTCTTCACTAGGTAAAATATTTGTAAATATATACTCCTTTGATTGCATTATATCTACAGATGGAATTACAATTGGCATCTTGATATCTTTTATATTTTCTACTCCCTTTTGCATAGCCAAATCATTATATACCTCTTCTATACTATCTCCATTTCTTATTCCCTTTATTGTAGACATTTTCTTATTCATAAATGAATGTAGTCCCGAAATAATAGGTACAACATTTGCACCTATTATCTTTTTTGCATTCTTCCTAAATAACATATATATTTCTTCTGGCGAATACCCAATCGCATACAATGTAGCAACCATACTACCAGCACTTGTTCCCCCTATTATATCTACATATATTCCATTACTTTCCAATGCTTGCAACACTCCAGCATGTGCTATTCCTCTAATTCCTCCACCTGATAACGCTATACCTATTTTCACTAAAAACCACTCCTTGTAAATATTATATGTATATTATTTGCAATTTGTTGGTTGTTTAATCATTTCTGAGCAATAAAAAAGAGAATATAAACCATAGCAGTTAATATTCTCATTTTTTATTTTACTATTCAGCTGTATAAGGTAATACGGCAATTTGTCTTGCTCTTTTTACTGTTAAAGTAATATCTCTTTGATGTTTTGCACAAGCTCCTGTTGCTCTTCTAGGTAATATTTTTCCCTTATCATTAATAAATTTTCTTAATTGATCTGCATTTTTATAATCTAAAACTAAATTTTTATCTGCACATAATGGGCATACTTTTTTTCTCATTTTTCTAAATTTTGGATTATAATTATCATCTTGAACTTTATTGTTATTTTTCTTATTCTTTTTATTGTCTGCCATTTATCTTCCCCCCTTATATCTTAAAATGGTAGGTCATCTCCTGAAGATATTTCAAAATCAGAATTTGTATCATTCGCAGTTGGCATAGCTCCAAATGTAGCATCAAAGTTATTTGTATTTTCTGAGTCTCTTCTTCCTTCAGCAAAATGTGCTTCCTCTGCTACTACCTCTGTTACATAATGTTTTTGTCCTTGCTCATCATCCCAATTTCTTGTTTGTATTCTTCCAGTTATTGCAACTTGTTGACCTTTTTTATAATATTTACTACAAAATTCTCCTAATTTTCCCCAAGCAACGATATTTATGAAATCTGCTTGTCTTTCTTCGCCTTGTCTTACGAATCTTCTATTTACTGCTAATGTAAATGAAGCAACTAATGTATTAGTTGTTTGTGTATACCTTACTTCTGGATCTCTTGTTAATCTTCCCATCAAAATTACTTTGTTCATATTTTACACCTTACCTTTCTTATGTAAAGGCCCCCGAATTATTTTCTTATTACTATGAATTTTATTACTTCATCTGTAATTCTGTAATTTCTTTCTAACTCTGCAATTAAGTTTGGATTAGCTTCAAAATGAAATACAACATAATATCCTTCTTTATTTTTGTTAATTTCATATGCTAATTTCTTTTTGCCTAATTCATCAACGTTTTCTACTTTTCCGTCATTATTAATTATAGTTGTGAATTTTTCTATTAAACCTTTCATAGAATTTTCATCAACATTTGGATTAACAATAACAACACTTTCGTAATTATTCATTATCCTTCACCTCCTTATGGATATATAACCTGCAATTTATTTGCAAGTAAGGAAAAAAATAGTAACACTATTTTTTCAAGCGTTACTATTTTATCACGTTTTTTTAGTATTTGCAAGCTTTTTTTGAATATCCAAATATCTGTACGAATAACTGCCACAAAAACTCCGCAAGTAAACTTGCGGAGTTTCCGTCCCCCTGTAAGCATCGGGGACTGTTCTTTGTTTCCCTGACCCCAATCGGGCGCGAAGGGAAACTTTTTTCCTATTTGCCGAGGCTGATTTTTTCGGAGATGAACCCCTTTACCTCATCTCTTATGAAGTAAAGTTTCTTCAGCTCCTCTTCGTCTTCGGTCAATACCAGAACCGGTGCCATATAAGCATCGACCCATGATATGTCCTGTAACCAAGACAACAATCGCATATCCGTTACATCGAACGGAAATGCTACGTGCTTAAGCCAATGATCTTTGTAACCAAACGGCTTAGCCGCCTGGTTTACCAGACGATGCTCCTTAAAGGATTCCATCGTGTGGTTTGCCATTGGAGACTCCGCGATCTGGGAGAAACTTGCTCCTACCGTGGTCTCCATCGGCGTCCACAGGAAGAAGCTGAATATGTCCCATTTGTCCGCTGTGCGGATTGCAGAGACAAGCTCTGCTTCAAATGGGGACGACAATTCAATCCCTTTCTCAGCACACGTCTTCTCCACGTCTAACACACCATGGAGACGAATCCCCTTTTCCAGAGGAACATAAAGTTCCTCTGGAACGTCGAAAATCTTTATTTTTTTTGAGGTTCCGAAGAGCATGTTGGCACCCGCATCAGGGTGACCAACCTTCACATCTGCGAAGGTCCCCTTCAGAATGTCTGTTATACGACCAAAGTCGTGTAACAGACCTAACCAAAAGAAGGCTTCTGCCTTCTCGTCGTCTGCCATCTCCAGCATCCGAGAGGTTACACCATAAGTATGGTGCAACTTATGATTCGACATTTCCCTCTGTTGCGGAGTCATGTCGAATTCCTCGTAGAAGGAGCGGTATTCCTTCAGTCCAGATACCGCCGCTTCAATTCTATCAGCGGTAAGCTTCTCTCCGATTTTTCTTTCGAGGTTTTTCTGTGCAACCTCAATCATTTTTTCAATGTCCATCTTTTTCCTTTCTGCCTTTTGTCGGCAAATAAGATACATTAACTAATATTCGTACCATGTACGACTACTATAATTATACCATTTTCATGGTCTTATGTCAACTTTACTAGCCTCTCCGTAGTCGTTTTTAACATTTCTTCGTACTTTTTCAGTTTAGCTTCTTCTTCCTCTATTTTTGCCTTTGGTGCCTTACTTATAAATCCCTGGTTAGATAGCATTTTTTTTGCTCTTTCTACTTCTGCTTGCAATTTTTCTATTTCATTTTTCAATCTTAGTTTTTCCTGTTCAATATCTACAAGTTCCTCAAATGGTATATATACTTCAACTCCATTTAACAATATTGATATATTATCTGGTGATATATTATCTTTATTTTCTTGTAAGATTATTTCATTTGAGAATCCAAGCTTCTCTATTATATTTTCAGATTCTTCAATCATATTTTTTATTTTTTCATTTTCTGTAACAAATATTAGTTTTGATTTTTTTGATGGATGAACATTCATGTTTGCACGTATATTACGTATACCAACAATTATTTCTTTAAGTATTTCAATTTGTTGTTCCTCCAATTCAAAACTAAATTTTTCATCATATTCTGGCCATTTTGAAATCATTATACTTTCATCATTATTATATAATTTTGTATAAATCTCTTCTGTTATAAATGGCATTATTGGATGTAATAATTTTAAAGATATACCTAACACTCTATTTAAGGTATAAAGTGCTGCATTTCTTGTATTATTTGATTCATCATATAAACGAGGTTTTACCATTTCAATATACCAGTCACAAAACTCATTCCATATAAAATCATATATTTTTTGTGTTGCAACACCTAATTCAAAATTATCCAAGTTATAATTAATCTCTTTAATCAAATTATTTAACTTTGATAAAATCCATTTATCTTCATAACAAAGTTCTTGAGTGTATTTGTCATCTTCAAATATTTCATCATCAATTTTGTCACTTACTTTTTCAAAACTTCCCAATACAAATTTAGAAGCATTCCATAGTTTATTTGCAAAATTCGATGCTGATTCCAATTTTTCTGGCATGTACCTTACATCATTTCCTGCTGATATTCCTAATATTAAAGAAAATCTCAAAGCATCAGTTCCATAACTGTCAATTATTTCTAATGGATCTATTCCATTTCCTAAACTTTTTGACATCTTTCTTCCTTGACTATCTCTTACTATTCCATGTATAAATATATTTTCAAATGGTGGTTTTCCTGTATGTTCTAAACTTGAAAATATCATTCTTGCTACCCAGAAAAAGATAATATCATATCCAGTAACTAATGTCGCTGTTGGGAAAAAGTAATCCAAATCTTCATTTTTGTTTGGCCAACCAAGTGTTGAAAATGGCCATAATGCAGAACTAAACCATGTATCTAGTGTATCTTCATCTTGAAATACATTTCCGCTTCCACATTTTTCACATTTCGTTACTTCATCTTCAGATACATTAATATGTCCACATTCTTTACAGTAATATGCAGGAATTCTATGTCCCCACCATAACTGTCTTGAAATACACCAATCCTGTATATTTTCCATCCAATTAAAATATATTTTATCAAATCTTTCAGGTATAAACTTAACTGTTTTATTTCTAACAATATCTATAGCCGGTTTTGCTAATGGCTCCATTTTTACAAACCACTGCTCTGATATTTTAGGTTCTATTGTATGATGACAACGATAACATTTTCCTACGTTATGAGTATAATCTTCTATTTTTACCAAAGCACCTATTTCTTCAAGTTTCTCAACAATTTTCTTTCTTGCCTCATACATATCCATTCCCTTATATTCAGGAACTAAGTCATTCATTTTAAAATCTTCATCAAATATTTCTACAAATTCCAAATTATGTTTTAATGCTGAAGCATAATCGTTTGGATCATGTGCAGGCGTTAATTTTACTGCTCCTGTTCCAAATTCTCTTTCTACAAATTCATCTGCTACAATTGGTATTTCTTTATTCATAATTGGCAATATTACAGTTTTTCCAACTAAATCTTTATATCTTTCATCTGCTGGATGCACTGCAACTCCTGTATCGCCCAACATAGTCTCTGGTCTTGTAGTTGCTACAATAATATATTTGTCCTCATCTTTTACTTTATATCTGATATGCCATAAATGTGTGCCTTCCTCTTCATACTCAACTTCTGCATCTGAAATTGATGTCTTACAATATGGACACCAATTTATCATTCTTTGACCTTTATAAATAAGCCCTTTTTCATATAATTTCACAAAAACATGCTTTACTGCATTTGATAATCCTTCATCTAATGTAAATCTCTCTCTTGACCAATCACATGAACATCCTAACTTCTTTATCTGATTTGTAATTGTTCCTCCATATTCTTTTTTCCATTCCCACGCTTTTTCCAAAAACTTTTCTCTGCCAAGCTCTTCTTTTGTTATTCCATCTTCTGCAAGCCTTGCAACAATTTTAGCCTCTGTAGCTATTGCTGCATGGTCTGTACCAGGAATCCAAAGAGCATTGTATCCTTTCATTCTCTTATATCTAATTAATATATCTTGTATCGTTTCATCTAAAGCATGTCCCATATGCAATTTTCCCGTTATATTTGGTGGTGGAATCACTATGGTATATGTTTTTTTATTTTTATCTTCAGATGGCTTAAAATATCCTTTTTCGTTCCATGTACTGTATAGTCTGTCTTCAAACTCCTTTGGATTAAATTTTTCATTTAGCTTATGATTTTTACACATTTGCCTCTCCCCCTTATAATAAATCAAAAAACCTCTCCCGGCATAAGGGTGAGGTTTATTATCCCAGTATAACTTTAATTCAATATCATACTTGAAAATATATCATTATTCCTCCTATTATAGCAACTATAAATCCTAATATTTTTAGTCCCCATGTTGCTTCGTTTTGATCTCCAAAACTAAACAACCTTTTAGTAAGTATACGTGCATCATATACCATTATGACTCCAAACATTGCAAATATTAGCCCTATAAATAATATTACTGTTTTAATATCCATATTTCACCTTTATAAATTTAAGTTTTAAAAAAATTCTACAACATATCTACATTCAAACACTTCTTTTGGCTTTAATGATAAAATATCTTGTTTCTGAATGAATACACCCGTACTTTTTATTGTATCAGCAGTAGAGTACCATGGTTCTATACAAATAAATGGAGCATTTGGTTTTGACCAAATAGCAAGATATGGAAAACCTGTAAAATCCATTGTTAGTAATTTTTTACCACTTCTCCTGTTTTTTAAACTTATTTTTGTGGATGTTATTCCCTTCATAATCAAGGCATCATTATTAAACGTATTTGAATCAATATTAATTACTCTTTTACTTGCCATTGTATTTCTTGCATACTCTGTACCAATTAATCCATCTACCAAATACAAAAAATGTATTTTATCTTCATCCTGTTCAAATTCCAAATAATAATTTCCCTTTTTTAACTCTTCTAAATCTATTTTAAAGGCTGGATGCCCTCCGATTCCAAATGGAAGAGTAGTATCTCCAGTATTAATAACTCTATATATTGTAGTTAATTTATTCTCATCTATCCTATATGTTGTATATAATTCAAAATCATATGGATACTTATTTCTAGTTACTTTATTACTTCTCAAAACATATGAATGAAAATTGTCTAATTTCGTTATTGGTTCAAATTCATAATCTCTTGCAAAACCATGTTGTGGCATCTCATATATTCTTCCGTTTATGATTGTTTGATTTTTCTTTAGCTTACCTACTACTGGAAACAAAACTGGTGAATGTCTTTTCCAATACACTTTTCCATTTTCGTCTACACTATCTGCCCCTTGGTGGATGCGCTCTTCTCCATTTAATTTGAAGCTTACTAATTCTCCACCCATTTTTGAGGTTAGCATTTTTGCGTACATATGATTCTCCCCTATCTATAATAAAACTCTTTGCTATTTATAATATTGTTTTCTTCTGTGAATGTCAAGAGTTTAATAAGATTTTATTAACCCTTATTTACGCCCTGTTATCCAATTTATCATTTTCTGAAATAAATTTGGTTTCTTTACAACTACTATAGATACATTTCTATTTTGTGCATATTGATTATTATTTAATCCTTGGTTTGATTTATTTTCATTTTTCATTTGATTGTTTTGGTTATTTTGATTATTTTGACTTTGGTTATTTTGACCATTCTGGCTATTTTGATTATTTTGATTAATTGCTTTTTCTTGTTCTTTTTTGCCATTTTCATTAAGAAGCTTTTTATAGCTTTCTCTCTTTTCTTCATTTTCACACCAATATTTTAAATATATTAGTGATAAAATATCTATGGTTTGTGGCTGCAAATTTTGCTGATTTAGTGGTTTTTTTATATCAATTTGAGGATTATAACTATTATCTTGATTTTTCTCTATAAAGTCCAAAAATTGATTTGGTATTTTATTTACATCCTCTAAGCTAGTATTATCTAGTATTACACCAACTTCTTTTAATGCTTGTTTGCATTCTTTATAATCTTCCATCATAGTTTATCCCCTCACCTTCATCATTTGTATTATTATTTTGTGAATTAAAATTAAAACTTTGACCCATTTTTGATAAAATTTGTACTATATTATTTCTTCTGTCAGTTGTAGTCTCTGGTGTTTGTCTTAAAAAGTTACCTATATCTTCTGCAGTATATGATGGAATTTCAAACATTTTAAACTCATTTTGTAATTCTTCTTGATTCGGATTTTCGCCCATACCCCATCCATTATTAGGTATATTTCGTGCTTCTTCCCAATTTTCTCTCTCGTTATCCATATATTTTCTCCTTTATTAGTTATTTTTGTAATTATTATATATTTTTTATATTTTGTGGTCAATAGAATTTAATAATTTTTCCAATTTTTTAGCCATTAAAATATGAGCTCAATCTTCTTGCTTTTTCATCTATTCGATCTTTTCGCAATCTTATTATTTTTTCTAGTTCATCATTTGTTAAATCTGCTATTTTTACTTGACCTTTTTCTAATTTTCTATCTAATTTTAAAATACGATCAACATTTCCTACCTTTATATTCTTTAAAAATTGCCCTCTTTTCACCGAGTTTTTTTCAATGTTTTGTGTTTCTAGCTCATTTTTCTCTTCTTTTTTTACATTTTTCCTAAAAATACCCATATTCTCCTCCTAGCAATATATTATATTTATTCTAGTACATTTTGTTTATCTGTTTTAAGTTGTTCTATTTTTTCTGTCATATCCCTATCTTCCTTTTGTAATTTAACTAATTCTGCTTCACGCTCTTCTCTCTTCTCAATTTCTTTCTTTAAATCTATATCCTGATTTTCTAAAGTCTCTTTTGTTAAATAATTCTGAAGTACATTTGTCTCAAGCCATCTATTGTCTATCATATCATTTGTAATTTCATTT
>CANQHH010000047.1 GCA_947623615.1 uncultured Clostridia bacterium
AAAGAATATATAATAGTAACAATAATATTTGTAATAGGTATATTAGGTGGAATAATATTTATAAATAATGTCAATGAGGCTCAGGGAGCGGAAATTCAGGAGTACATAAATAGCTTTATACAGTCGCTTAAAAGTGGTTGCTATATTGATAAAGGTATGTTAATAAAAAAATCATTAGCAGAAAATCTTGTGTTAGCCATAAGTATGTGGTTTATTGGCTCCACAGTTATAGGAATGCCAATAATGTTAGGAATAGTGCTGTTTAGAGGCTTTTGCATAGGCTACACGGTTTCATCTTCGATTGCAGTATTAGGAACACAAAAAGGAATAATATTTTTTATGACCTCTATGGTTGCTCAGAACATATTATTTATACCTGTATTAATAGCGTTAGCAGTTAGTGGGATGAAGATGTATAAATCTATAATGAAAGACAAGAGGAAAGAGAACATAAAAATAGAAATAGTGAGACATACATTGATGTCTATTATGCTATTTTTAGTCTTGATAATTGCATCATTGATAGAAGTATATATATCTACAAATTTACTTACATCATGTATAGGTTTCTTTTAAAAATTATAAAAAATTTAAAAAATGTATTTACTTTTTTGCTGTAATTTGATATAACATATATGTAAGGTTTATGTAAATTGAAAACATTATAATAATTTTATATATTTATATGAAGGGGTAAGGGCTAAAATGGAAAAACATATTAAACAATTCTTAGATTTTCTAAAAAACGAAAAAAAATTATCTAATAATACATTACAATCATATAGTAGGGATATAAATCAATATAGGGAATATTTAGAAAAAAACCGTATTAATTATGTAAAAGTAGATAATGAAAAAATCACTGATTACTTAAACTATTTACAAGAGATAGGAAAAAAATCATCAACGGTATCAAGAAATTTAGCATCAATTCGTTCTTTTTATCAATATTTAGTACGAATTAAAAAAGTTAAACGTGATCCTACTGAAAGTATACAATCGCCAAAAGTAGAAAAAAGAGTTCCAAGCGTGTTAACATCGCAGGAAATAGAATTATTATTAGAGCAACCAAAGAACTTCGATTTAAAAGGTATTAGGGATAAAGCAATGTTAGAAGTTGCGTATGCAACTGGAATGAGAGTAACTGAAATTATTTCGTTAGATGTAGAAGATGTAAATATAGAAGAAGGATATGTTACTTGTAAATCAAGTGGAAATAAGCAAAGAAACATACCATTAGGTTCCTTATCTATAAAGGCATTAAAAGAATATATGGAAGAAGCAAGACCAATAATTATAAAAGATGAAAATGAAGTAGCTTTATTTGTTAATGTAAATGGAAAAAGGTTAACAAGGCAAGGTTTTTGGAAAATAGTAAAATTTTACAAAGAGCAAGCACATATAACAAAAGATATTACACCACATGTTTTAAGACATTCATTTGCAACACATTTACTACAAAATGGAGCAGACTTAAAAGCAATACAATCTATGTTAGGTCATTCAGACATATCATCAACACAAGTATATATGCAATTTCAAGATAGTGGCATAAAAAATGTATATAAAAAAGCACATCCAAGAGCTTAGAAAATAAATATAAAATACAAACTATTTTTATGATAGTTTGTATTTTTTTGGCACAAATTATATTTTTTGAATTGTATTTTTGGAAAGGATTAAATCGATTAATATTAAAAAATGTAGGAGTCGAAAAAATGTCGAAATTTATTGACGAAAAATGAGATTAATGATATACTCATCAAAGAAAATATTGAGGGGGTACAAATGAGGAGGTATGAAATGTTTTCCGATAACATTTTATTACAATTCAGAGATACACTAGTTAAAATTATATATATTATGATGATTATGATTTTCTTATCTTGCATTTTTCTTGGTACCATGAGCAATAAAGTGTATGCAGCACAATATACAGAAAAATATAGTAGTTCAGCATTAAAATCATATCCAGGATATTCAGATTTAATAGAAAAGTTAAAAAAAGCCCATCCAAATTGGACTTTTACAATGTTGTATACAGGTTTAGATTGGAACCAAGTTATAAAAAATGAAACAACAGCGTTGCATGGAAGAAATTTAATAGAAGGAAGTAAAACTGGAGAGTGGGTATGTTCATATTGTGATGATGACAAATATGATAATGGAAGCTGGAAATGTGCATCAGAAGCAACAGTGGCATATTATATGGATCCAAGAAACTCATTATATGAGGATTACATATTTCAATTTGAAAACTTGAAATGGGTTGATGGAGTATATACAGTTGCTGGCGTAAATAAAATAATATCAGATTGTAAATATATGCAAGGAAATAAAATTACATATACAAAAACCAATGGAAAGACGGGTACGATAAACAAATCATATGCACAGGTAATATATGATGCTGCAAAAAAATATAAGATAAGTCCATATCATTTAGCTGCAAGAATAAGACAAGAGCAAGGACCAGGAAATAATGCATCATCAACTGCAACAGGTAAATATTCTAGTTATAACGGATATTATAATTTCTTTAATATAAATGCATATGGTTCAGGAAGTAGTACGATTATAAAAAATGCTTTAAAATATGCTAAAAATCAAGGTTGGACAGATCCTGAAAAGTCTATAACAGGAGGAGCAAAATTTGTAGCTGATGAATATATAACACAAGGACAATCGACATTATATTTACAAAAATTTGATGTTGATAATAGTGATGGTTCTTTATATTGGCATCAATATATGCAAAATGTTTCAGCTTCAAAAACAGAAGGTAGTACGATATTAAAAACATATAAAGGTATAGATTCAAAACTAAGTGGTTCTTTTAATTTTGTTATTCCAGTATATAATAATATGCCAGATACAAAATGTCCACAACCAGGTTCTCAATCTATAGTTACTCAAGACATACAAATCACAAGTTCATCAGTTATTGTTAGAAGTTCTAAAAGTACAACCGCTAGTAAAGTAGCAACATTAAGCAAAAATACTAAATTGTTAAGAATAGAAATTGGAAATACGAAGTCTAATGGATATTATTGGGATAAGGTTGTTTTAAGTAATGGAAAAAAAGGCTATATAATTTCAGAAGGTTTTAAAATATTAGATGATATAACAAATTGTAATGTAAAGGCTGTTGCAACAACAGATGTTAATGTAAGAAATGGACCAGGTACTTCTGGGACGACTGTAATAACAACATTATCAGCAGGTCAAATAGTAACAATTGTTGAAAAGAATAAATATAAAAAAATTGATGGAGAAAATTGGGTAAGAGTATATTTATCAGATGGAAGAGCTGGATATGTTGCAGAAGAATATGTAGATGAGGTTTCTAATAGTACTGGTACTACAGCAAAGGGAACAGAAATAGTAAAGGTAATATGTGATAGTGGTTTATCTATAAGAGAAGAACCAGGAACAAGTAAGAAAATATTAAAATATGCGGACAAGGGAGATTACCTAACGAGAACAGCCAAAGAAGTATCAAATGCAAATGGATATGTTTGGGATAAAGTTATTACAGATGATGGTATAGATGGATATGTAGCAAGAGGAGATAGCAAAGAGGACTATATTGAAGTAGTTAAATCAAATGTAAGTGTAACTCAAGTAAAAGGTTCTGGTTTCAAATCTAGTGGAACAGCGTTAGTGTGTGAACCTAAAATAACTGTTGAAAACATAAAAAAGGTTGAGTCAGATGCTGTAGTTAAAAATGCTTCTGGCAAAGAAGTAAAATCAGGAAATGTAGGAACAGGGTATACAGTTAAAATAGATGGAAAAACATATACAATAAGAAAATTGGGTGATGCAACAGGAGATGGTAAAGCTAGTTCAGCAGATTATGTAAGAATAAAAAATTATTTAAGAAAAAAAGCTTCATTGAATTCAAACCAAAAATATGCAGCAGATGTTACAGGAGATGGTAAGGTAACTTCAGCAGATTATGTAAGAGTAAAAAATTACTTAAGAAATAAAGCTAAAATAAACATATAGTTAAGAAAGGAAAGTAACATGATAAATAAAAAGATAGTAAGATACTGTTTAAGTGTTTTAATAATAATAATAAGTTGGTTTTTATTTAATACAATTAGTAATGCAGCATCATTTAGTGCAAGTATTTCTAAATCTACAGTAAACGTGGGTGACACGTTTACTGTAACAGTAAAGGCAAATAATGCAGCAGGAATGTATAACGTTAATTCTAGTAATTCTAATGTATCAGTAAGTAGTGGTGATGAGTCAGAATTTTTAGAGGATGGAACAGCAACAATAACATATAAAGCTGAAAAAGCAGGAAGCACTACTATAACTGCATCTGCTACTGATATGTCTGATTTAGATGATGACACAAAAACAGTAAAGGGAAGTAAGTCTTTTACTGTAACAATAAAAGAAAAGAAGAGTTCTACAAAAAAGAATACAGATAAAAGTTCTAGTACTAAAACAAATTCAGATAAAAAGGAAAGTAAAACAAGTAAGCCATCATTTACATCTGTAAATGAAAAGGTATATGCAACAGGTAGTGTAAATGTAAGACAAAGCTATAGCACTAGTAGTGCTGTAATAGGAAGTTTATCTAAAGATGAGAGTGTAACAAGAACAGGTAAAAGTAGTGAATGGAGTAAAGTTGTATATAATGGTCAAACAGCATATATAAATAGTGCATATTTGACTACAACTAAACCAAAAGAAGAGAAAAAAGAGGAAGAAAATACAGTTGAAGAAGAGAATACAATTGAAGAGGAAAATACGGTTGAAGAAGAAAATACAATAGAGGATGAAACAGAGGAGACAGGAGAAGAACCAAAAGTTAAATTAAAAGAACTTTTGATAGAAGGTGTGCCACTACAACCAGAATTTAGCAGTGATATATATGAATACACAGTAGTTTTAGATAAGAAAACAGCATCAGAGCTAAATATTACAGCAACACCAGATGATGAAAGTTCAAATGTTGAAATAGTTGGTAATACACAATTAGGAGTTGGCGAGAATGTTGTTACAATTATAGTTAGATCAGAGGATGGAGAAGATATAACTACTTATCAGGTTACAGTAGAAGTTCCAGAAGGAGCAGAGTTTAGCTCATCAGATAATAGTGATTTATATAAATATATAGGAATTGGAATAGCAGGATTAATACTTGTTATAATAATTATTGTAATAATAAAAAGAAGAAAAAAAGATGATGATTTCAATGAAATGTATGGAGACTACAATTTAACTAATAATGATGCAGATGAAATACCAAATTCATTGAAAAAAGATAAAAAGGCTGAGTTAGATAAAGATATAGAAGAAAAAGAAGAGTCTAATGATATGTTTACAAATGATTCAAATTCGAGAAGAAGAGGCGGAGGAAAACATTTTTAATGCATAATTGTAAAAAAGTTTGCAATTTATCATAACATGTGATAAAATAGATAACAGCTTTATAAAACGCAAGAAAGAGGTAATATTATGGTAGTGATAATAAGAAATATATTATTAGCGATATATGCAGTTATATGTATAGCATTAATAGTATTAGCAACAATACAAACAAAATCTTCAAATGGTGCATCAGGGACAATTACAGGTTCTGCTGCCAATAACTTTTATGAGCAAAATAAAGGTAGAACCAAAGATGGAATGTTAAAAAGATATACCATTATATGTGGAATAATATTTGTATTGTTAGCAGTAGTAATATCAATACTATTTGAGATGTAATTTATAAAATGGAGCATATATAAAAAAGTATATGCTTCTTTTTATAAGGAAAAGGAAAAAATATGAAGGAAAGATATTATTCTAAAGAATTAAAAGAAATTAATTTTGTTGGAACATTCCAAAATAATAGAAATTTTGGCTTTGTAGTCCCAGATGATAAAAAGGCAATAGGTACAGATATATATGTATCGAAAAAGAATTTTAATAAAGCAAAAAATAACCAAAAAGTGGTAGTACAAATAACAAAATTACCATCTAAAAATAGAAAAGCAGAGGGAAAAATAATTGAAATATTGGGTCATATCAATAAGGCTGGAGTAGATATGATGTCAATTATAAAAGAGTATGATTTACCTTATGAGTTTCCTGAGCCTGTTTTAAAAGAAGCTAGAAAAATAAAACAAGAGTTAGATGAACAAGATTTGCAAAATAGGTTAGATTTGCGAAAAGAAGAGATTTTTACTATAGATGGAGAAGATGCAAAAGATTTAGATGATGCTGTAAATGTTAAGAAAACTGAAAAAGGGACATATATTTTAGGTGTGCATATAGCAGATGTTAGTAATTATGTTAAAGAAGATAGCATGTTAGATAAAGAAGCAATTATACGAGGTACTAGTGTATATATGGAAGATAGGGTAATTCCAATGTTACCTATAGAGTTATCGAACGGTATATGTAGTTTAAATGCAAACCAAGATAGGTTAGCACTTTCAGTTTTAATGGAGATAGATGAGCAGGGAAAAGTTATTTCATCTGATATACGAAAAACGGTAATATGCGTTAAAGAGAGAATGAGTTATAAATCTGTACAAACCATATTAGATAGTTATAATAATCAAACTGATGATCCAGAAAATTTGAAAATAGTAAAAAAATATGAAAAATATAAAGAACATTTTAAATTAATGGAAGAACTAGCTAAAATACTTAAAAATAGAAGAGATTTAGCAGGTAGTTTGAATTTGGATATACCAGAAACAAAGGTTGTATTAGATGAAAATGGTAAAGCAATTGATATAACAAAATATGAGTTGTATTTTTCTAATGAAATAGTAGAACAATTTATGTTAACAGCAAATGAAACAGTA
The DNA here is from genome assembly GCA_947623615.1 of uncultured Clostridia bacterium. Taxonomy (GTDB): domain Bacteria; phylum Bacillota; class Clostridia; order TANB77; family CAG-508; genus CALXVA01. The sequence continues at coordinate 6,819 of CANQHH010000047.1, forward strand.
GCAGAGAAATTTTTTTGGCTAGAAGCTCCGTTTATCTATAGGGTGCATGAAGTGCCAGACATGGAAAAGATAAATGAATTAAATAAATTTTTATTCAATTTTAATTACAGAATAAAGTGTAATAAAGATACTGTTCATTCTACTGCATTTGTAGAAGTATTGGAAAAAGCGAAGGGATTACCTGAAGAGAGGGTAATATCAAATTTAATATTAAGGACTTTAAAAGTGGCGAGGTACGAAGCAGAAAACTTAGGACATTTTGGTATAGCGAGCAAATACTATTGTCATTTTACTTCACCAATTAGAAGGTATCCAGACTTATTTATTCATCGAATAATATCAATGTATATAAATAATGGATATAATCTTTCAGATAGTCAGATTGAAAAATATAGAAATAAGGCAGTTAAGTATGCAAAACAATCATCAGAAAGAGAAAAAATAGCGCAAAAGGTGGAGCGAGATAGTGTAGACATGAAAATGGCAGAATATATGGAAGATAAAATAGGCTGTGAATATGATGCGGTCGTTTCCAATATTACATCTTTTGGAGTGTTTGTTGAATTAGAAAACACAGTTGAGGGACTAATAAGATTTGATGATTTAGGGGATGAATATTTTATATATGATGATAATAGAAAAACATTGGTAGGAGAGCATACAAGGAAAGTATATAAAATTGGAGATAAAATATATGTAAGAGTTATAAAAGCAAATAAAATGACTAGACAAATTGATTTTGAAAAAGCGGAAAAAGTAGAAGAAATAGAGGAAGAAAGTAAGTAAAAAAACATGGAATTATAAAAAATAGTTCCATGTTTTTTGATTATTGACCATTTAATAAGAAAGAAGATTGGATATTTGTATCAACATTTACATCGAAAAAGGAATCTTTGTAATTATCGAGCCAATTATATTTTTGAAATTCATCTGTAGTTGTAAATTTAGATAAAGCCTTTTCGCCAAAACCATTTATATCAGAGTTATAATCTTTAGTTATCTTATATAAAAATGTATTCATTAAGCTTTTAATATAGCTGTTAGCAGAGTTTGAAATTGATTTTAATCTGCTTTCAGAAGCATCATCAGAGGTGTTAGATATTGATAAGATTTTAGCTTCTAGTTTTAAATCTAGTTTAATTAAGGGACTTCCATTTATAAAGTCAACTTGTATATCTGGTTTAGATTTATTGTATATATATAAATCTATGGATCTACTAGGATCGTCAGGATCAGGGATAAATATATTACAGCTTTCTATATTATCTGTAATAAGTAAATGGCAAAGAGTTTCGATAGCAGTTAGTTCTCCGACCAATTTATCATCTTTAAAAACTGCAAGACCCAGTGTTTCTGATTGCCCTTGATTTTCAAGAGGCGAATCACCTGCATTTCCAGAGGCTTCATTTTGAATTATTGAACTGTAATTTTTGGATTTGTTTGGTGTGGTATTATTAATTCCGCCAAGCATAGCAACAGATTGACTAGTATATGAAGAGAATTTGTTGAAAAAATCTCCTAATTGTACGTTTTCTGTGTATCCTGTATATTCACTTGATACAGGAGCAATTTCATAATATTTAGCAACCAAATTTTCTAGAGACGGTTGTACATTTTGAATATATTCTTTAGCTTTACATTTGCTAACAATTAAGTTGGTGTCAGGTCTAATTTCGGTTTTGTTCATTAAACTATATAAAATTTTTGAAATACCACTTGCAGCAAGTTTTTCCGAAATAATAATTGCTTTGCAATGAGCAAGACTTATTTCCTTACTTACATAAGTATTCATTAAATTAATAGCGGAATCTATAGAAGTTGCTTCAACAGAGTTTATAATTGTTGGTGCATTTTCAGGAGCAGCATTTTCACCACTAGAGTTAGGTTTAGTAAATTCAAAAGTTACATTGTAATTGTTAGATTCTCCTAAATCTATTCCTAAAACAACTAAATATGCTAAATCATCCATACTCTGAACACTATACGAACCAGCAAAAGGAATCGCTATAACCATTACAATCGTAAGAATAAAAATAAAGCGAATATATTTAATCAATTAAAACATCTCCTTTCTGACTGTTGCCTTTTTTACTGCTTTTTACATTGGCCCAAATTAATATTGCTGGACTAACTAAAAATACAATTATTAGAACAGAGTATTTGTAAATTGTATTTTCTAAGAAAAAGAGTTGGGCAGAATTATTTGGAATAAGGCTGAGTACTAAAATGGCAAATGAAAACGCATATA
>CANQHH010000048.1 GCA_947623615.1 uncultured Clostridia bacterium
ATAAATTCATTTTCTCTGTCTATTTTATATGTAATATTTGAGAAGTTTTTAGTAAAATCATTTAAAAATATTTCTATATTTTTTTGTGCTATTTCAAGCTCTTCCTCATTAATTTCTTTTCTTTCTTTTATATGCTCATCTCTTTCAGTATTTTTCTTAGAAAAAGCTCCTTCTTTTAATGTTAATTCAACTTTTACAACTCTTGGTGCTAATATACTAAAAAAGCTTCTTTTTTCTTGATTATCTAGCACTTTTATATCTACCTTATCTTTTGAAACATTCAATTGTTTTAATCCATTAGAAATTGCTTCATTAGTTGTTTTTCCTTCAGCTATAATACTTTTAGACATTTTCACTTTCCTCCTTGTGTTTCATTATCTTATCCATTACAAGTCTTTCTATCATCATAAGTACATTACTTATAAACCAATACATTGCTAAACCTAAAGGAGCTATAAATGCTATCATTACTGACATTATAGGTAACATGTATGACATGTTTTTACTCATTTGGTTTAAGGCTTCCATTTCATCTGGTTCCTTCTTCTCCCCATCTCCTATAAGTTTAGTTTTCTCTTTCTTTTTATTTGTTGTCTTCGTAGTTAATTTTATAGATATTAATGATGACATTATATATAATACTGGTATAATATAAACTCTCCAATCATTTAAATTACTACTTGGAACCTTACTTAAGTCAAGTCCTAAGAAATCCATATTAATATTAACTCTTTCATCTTGTGGACCAACTTTATTAATAATTTCTATCTCTATATATCCTGGACTTGTACCATTATTTGCCTCTTGTATCATTTTTTTGTATTCATCTACTAGGTTTGTATCAACTTTTTTCATATATGTTAATGGTTGACTTACTAGCCAAAATACAGAAAGAATAATTAATATTTGAACAATTGCTGTTAAACATCCACTAAATGGACTCATTTTCTCTCTTTTGTATAATTCTATAGTTTCCTGATTTAATTTTTCTGGATTATTTTTATACTTTGTTGAAATCTCTTTCATTTCAGCTTGTAGCTTTTCTGATTTCTTCATTGTTTTTTGTTGCTTTATGGTTATTGGTATTAAAATAAGCCTTAATATTATAGTAAAAATAATTATTGCTATACCATAATTATTAAATACCGTATATAACCAATTTAACAAATAACCAAATATACCTGCTATAAATCCCATATATCCTCCATTAATTTAAAGGGTCATATCCACCTTTAGAAAATGGATTACACCTTATTAATCTTTTTATTCCTAAATATATCCCTTTCAAACATCCATATTTTTCTATAGCTTGCTTCATATATTCTGAACAGCTTGGATAATACTTGCAATTAATCCCTACTGATTTAAACATTGGCGAAATAATCTTTTTATATTTTTCCAGTAAAAATATTAATAATCTTTTCATATAATCTCTGCCCTTTTTAATAATTTAAGCATGTCCTGTTTTATACTATTAAAACTTGCATTTTCAACTTTGTCCTTCTTATTCCATAAAAAAACAATATTATATCCAACTTTTAAATCTTGTTTAATTAATCTGTAATTTTCTCTTATTAATCTTTTTATTTTATTTCTTTTTATTGCATTACAAGTTTTACTTGAAACCGCAATCCCAATAATATTATAGTCTACATCGTTTTTAGTTATATAAATCGTTATTTGATTTCCTATATAAAACTTACCTTTTGTTAGAACATTTTTAAATTCATAATTTTTTTTTAATGTTTTTATTTTTCTCATTATTATCACTCTTAATTAATAGTTGTTTAAAAGTTAAATAAGGTCACTAATACGTGACCTTATTTTTTACGCACTTAATTTTTTTCTTCCCTTTGCACGTCTTGCCTTTAATATCTTTCTACCTGCTCTAGTTTTCATTCTTTTCATAAAACCATGCTCTTTTTGTTCTTGTCTTTTTTTAGGTTGATAAGTTCTTTTCAATTTTAGCACCCCCCTGTATATATGTAATATATTAAACCGTAAACGGATTATTGCCTTAAATAAGCTTTTTAATTATACCCCATATTTCCCAGTATGTCAATACAAAAAAAAGTTTTTTTAAATAATATTGTTTTTGTATTGACTATATTAACTTTTTTCTGATATTATATAAAAATATTGTGGATAACTATGTGTATAACTTTTACACATTTAGAATAAATCAATATAATTTTAATTTATTCTTACCTATAAAAATAATATTTAGGAAGGATTGAATATAATGCAAAAAGAAGAATTAAATGAACTTTTAACAAAAGCAAAAGAGCTTCTAAAAAGTGAAGTTACGAAAATATCTTATGAAACTTGGATTAGAGATTTAGATATTGATAGTGCTGATAATGGAAACATCGTTTTAATTGCTAATAATGCTTTCCAAAAAGAATCAATTCTTTCTAGATACCATGGACTTTTTACAAACACTTTCAATTACATAACAAACAAAAACTGTGAAATATCAGTTATTTTAAAAGACGATGTAGTTGAAGAAAGTGAATCAGATTCTTTAAAATCAGGAAACACATCTTATAATTATCCTAATTCTACGTTAAATCCAAGATATACATTTGATAGTTTTGTAGTTGGTAATAACAATAGATTTGCACATGCAGCATCTTTAGCAGTAGCTGAAGCCCCTGCAACAGCGTATAATCCATTGTTTATTTATGGTGGAGTTGGACTTGGTAAAACACATTTAATGCAAGCAATTGCAAATGAGATTTTAGCCAACAATAAAAATGCAAATATTTTATACGTAACGTCTGAAAAGTTTACAAATCAGCTGATTAACGCGATTAAGGATAATAAAAATGAAATATTTAGAAACAAATATAGAACTAATGTAGATGTATTATTAATAGATGATATACAATTTATTGCAGGTAAAGATAGAATTCAGGAGGAGTTTTTCCACACTTTCAACACTTTACATGAGAATGGAAAACAAATAATTATTTCTAGTGATAGACCACCTAAAGACATCAACTTACTAGAAGATAGGCTTAAATCGAGATTCGAATGGGGACTAATTGCAGATATATCTGCTCCTGATTATGAAACAAGATTAGCTATTCTAAGAAAGAAAGCTCAATTAGATAATATTATTATAGATGATGATATCTTATGTGATATCGCAACAAAAATAGATTCAAATATTCGTGAACTTGAAGGTGTATTAAATAAACTTATTGCAAATGCATCTTTAACAAACACCCACATCACAATGGAGATGGCAGAAAGAGCGATTAACGATGTTGTAATAAACAAAGATAAAGTACTTTCTATAGAACTAATACAAGAAACCATCGCAAAGTATTTTAACATTACTACAGAAGACTTACGAGGCTCAAGAAGGTCAAATGATGTGACTTTCCCAAGACAAATTGCAATGTACCTTTGTAGAAATGTTGCTCAATTACCGCTAACCAAGATAGGAGCTGGGTTTCGGGAAACGTGATCACACGACAGTGATACATGCATGCAATAAAATTGAAAAAGAAATTAAAACTGACATGAGCACAAAAAGAATTGTGGAAAGTGTGAAAAATATCTTATTATCTGACAAATAATATTGAAATAAAAGAATTTTTAAGTTTTATAAAATTTGTGTTTGATAAATTTATGTTTGGAAAACTCAATCGAAGATTTACTTACGGAATAGCTAGACTAGATATACACATATTATTGTGAATTGTATGTAGATAACATGTTAATATTTGATTTTTCCACAAAATAAAAAATTTGATGTAGATAACTTTATAAGTTTTCCACGAACTTATCCACATTGAAAAACGTAGGGATATTAAACTTCCACAGAGTTTTCCACATAATCCACATAACCTACTACTACTACTACTAAAAAATATTATATTAATTATAAAGGAGCGATTTGAACATGAAACTTATTTGTGAAAAGGATAAAATCCTTAAGGCTATTAATTCCGTAACAAAAGCGGTAGCTACAAAAACAACAATGCCTATATTAGAAGGTATACTTATTCAAACAAATGATAATGATGTAAAATTAACAACATATGATTTAGAAATAGGAATAGAATATATAGTTAATTGTGAAGTAAAAGAACAAGGATCAATAGTTGTAAATGCAATAATGTTTAGTGAAATAATAAGAAGATTACCAGATTCAGATATTAGTATATCAACAGATGATAAAAATTTATTAGTTATAGAATGTGAAGGATCTTTATATAAACTTGCAACTATGAATCCAGATGAATTTCCAGAACTTCCTCAAATAAGTATTGAAAATTCAATAGAGATAGAACAGAACTATTTAAAAGAAATGATAAGAAAAACAATTTTTGCAGTTAGTTCTGAAGAAAAAAGACCAATATTTACAGGTTGTTTATTTGAAATAAAGAACAATAAATTAAATGTAGTAGCAGTAGATGGATTTAGATTAGCTTGGAAAAGTAAATTTCTACAATCAAAAACAAATGATTTCACAGCAGTTATACCAGGAAGAACTTTAAATGAAATAAATAAAATAATATTAGATTCTTATGATATTGTAAAAATAGGAATTGCAAAAAATCAAGCTTTATTTGAAATGGAAAATTGCAAAATAGTTACAAGACTATTAGATGGAGAGTTTTTAAATTATTCGAGTGTTATTCCACAAAATTGGGAAACAAGAATAAGAGTAGATAGAGGATTAATACAAGAATGTTTTGAAAGAGTTAGTTTGATTTCATCTTCTAGTATAGAAAAAGAGAAAAAATATCCAGTAAAGGTAAATATAGATATAGGAAAAGTAACAATTTCTTGTACTAATCAAACAGGAGATGCAAAAGAAGAAATGTATGTATCAACAGAAGGAAAGAATTTAGAAGCAGGATTTAATCCAAAATATTTTTTAGATGCTTTTAGAGCAATAGATGATCAAGAAGTATTTATTGATTTTGGTACAAGTATATCACCATGTATAATAAGACCAGTAGAAGAAGGTGGAGATTATATATATATGGTGTTACCAATTAGATTAAAGGAATAATTATCCACAAAAAGAGAAAAAAATAACAAAGTTATCCACAAAAATGTGGATAACACTTACGGAAACTTAAGGTTAAGTGGAAAAAAGGAAAAAAATATGTACATAAATAAAATAAAAATGCAAAATTTTAGAAATTATCAACATCAGGAGATTCAATTAAATAAAAATATAAATATTATCTATGGAGATAATGCACAAGGAAAAACCAATATTTTAGAAGCAATATTCTTATGTAGTTTTGGTAAGTCGTTTAGAACTAAAAAGGATAAAGAGCTGATAAGATTTAATGAAGGACAAGCAATTGTTGAAACTGAATATCAAAAGAAAGATAGAGATGGAAAAATAAAAGTTGAGATTTCTAATAAAAAACAAATTAGCAGTAATGGAATAAAAGTAAAAAAATTAAGTGAAATATTAGGAAATATAAATATAGTAATTTTTACTCCTGAAGACATAAACATTTTAAGAGAAGGACCTGCAAATAGAAGAAGGTTTTTAGATATGATGATTGGACAATTAAGACCAAACTATGTGTATAATTTAAACATGTATTTAAAAACAATAGAGCAGAGAAATAATTATTTAAGACAAATAAAAGAAGAAAATAAACCACAAGAGATGTTAGAAATTTGGGATGAAAAATTAGCAGAGTATGCAGAGAAGGTATATAATTATCGTTTAGAATATGTGGATAAATTAGCAAAAAAAATAAAAGTTATCCACAAAAAGATAACAGAAGGAAAAGAAGATTTAGAAATTGAATATATTTCAAATTGTGGAAAAAAACAAGAATATATAAAATTATTAAAAGAAAGAAGAAAATTAGATATAATAAAAGGATTTACAACAAAAGGTGTACACAGAGATGATTTTATGATATATATAAATGGAAGAGAAGTAAATATATATGGATCACAAGGGCAAAATAGAACAGTAATATTATCTTTAAAATTATCAGAATTAAATGTTGTTTATGATGAAATAGGAGAATACCCAATATTACTATTAGATGATTTTATGTCTGAATTAGATGCAAAAAGAAGAAAGAATTTTTTAGAAAATATAGAAAATACACAAGTAATAATTACATGTACAGAAAAAATAGAAATTCCGAACCTTGATTATAATTTATACAATATAAAAAAGGGGGAAGTGATCTAATGTATTTACATATTGGAAAAGACACAATTATTAATAGTAAAAATATAATTGCAATTTTTAATGTTGAGGTAATAACTAAAAAAGATTCAATAGAAAACATTTGCAAAAATTTAAAAATTGGTGATAATATTATAGATGTATCTGATGGTAAGCAAAAATCATTGGTTATTGTAAAAAAAGCAGATGAGATGAAGGCATATGTTTCAAATGTATCAACAATAACTTTAGCTAAAAGAACATCAAAAATGGAGGTAGAATAAATGGAAAAGTATGAGCATGAATATGGAGCAGACCAAATACAAGTATTAGAGGGATTAGAGGCTGTTAGAAAAAGACCAGGTATGTATATTGGTAGCACATCAATTAGAGGATTACATCACATGGTATATGAAATTGTGGATAACTGTGTTGATGAAGCATTGGCAGGATATTGTTCGGAAATATATATAAAAATAGAAGAAGGAAATATAATTTCTGTTGAGGATAATGGAAGAGGTATTCCGGTAGATATACATCCAAAAACAAAAATATCTGCAGCAGAAACAGTTTACACAAAGTTACATGCAGGTGGAAAATTTGGTGGAGATAGTGGATATAAAGTTTCTGGAGGACTTCATGGAGTTGGTGCTTCTGTTGTAAATGCATTATCAAAATGGACAGAAGTTACAATACAAAGAGATGGTGGAATTTTTCAAATGAAATTTGAAAAAGGAAAAACAGTAGAACCATTAAAAAGAATAGGAGATTCTGATAAAACAGGAACTAAAGTTAGATTTTTAGCAGATGATTCTATTTTTGAAACATTAGAATATAATTATGAAACATTAGAAACTAGATTTAGAGAAATTGCATTTTTAACAAAAGGACTAAAAATAAATATAGAAGATTTAAGAGAAGATTCAGAACATAAAGCTCAATTTCATTATGAAGGTGGACTAAAATCATTTGTAGAGTTTTTAAATAAAAATAAAGAAGGAATACACAAAGAGCCAATTTATATAGAAAGAGGCGGAGAAGTTCCTGTAGAGATTGCGTTCCAATATACAACATCATATTCTGAAAACATATATACTTTTGTAAATAATATTAATACAATAGAAGGTGGAACACACTTAGAAGGATTTAAAAGAGCATTAACTAAAACATTTAATGATTATGCAAAATCACATAATTTAATAAAAGAAAAAGATCCAAATTTACAAGGAGAAGATATAAGAGAGGGAATAACAGCAGTTGTATCAGTAAAAGTAAAAGAACCACAATTTGAAGGTCAAACTAAAACAAAGCTTGGAAATAGCAATGTTACAGGTATTGTATCAAGTATGGTAAATGAAGCATTGTCAAATTTCTTAGAAGAGAACCCACAAATTGCAAAAGCCATTCTTGAGAAATGCATAAGTGCTTCTCGTGCAAGGGCTGCAGCAAGAAAGGCAAGAGAGTTAGTTAGAAGAAAAAGTGCATTAGAAACAACTACACTTCCTGGAAAATTAGCAGATTGTAGTGAGAAAGATGCTTCAAAGTGCGAAGTATATATAGTTGAGGGAGATTCAGCAGGAGGAAGTGCAAAACAAGGAAGAGATAGAAAATTCCAAGCTATATTACCTTTATGGGGTAAAATGTTAAATGTAGAAAAATCAAGAGCAGACAAAATATATAATAATGACAAGTTGCAACCAGTAATACTTGCAGTAGGAGCTGGTATAGGTTCAGATTTTGACATAACAAAAATAAGATATGGAAAAGTAATTATCATGGCAGATGCCGATGTTGATGGTGCACACATAAGAACATTATTGTTAACATTTTTCTTTAGATATATGAGACCATTAATAGAAAATGGAAATGTATATTTAGCACAACCACCATTATATAAGTTATCAAAAAAAGGTATGCAAGATGTTTATTGTTACACAGATGAAGAGATGGCAAATCATTTAAATGAAATGGGAAGAGATGGTGTTAATATACAAAGATACAAAGGACTTGGAGAAATGAATCCAGAGCAACTATGGGAAACAACAATGAACCCAGAAAAAAGAATATTAATAAAAGTAAAATTAGAAGATGCAATAAAAGCTGATGAAACATTTTCTATTTTAATGGGAGATGAGATTGCTCCAAGAAGAAAATTCATCGAAGAAAATGCAAAATATGTTAAAAACCTAGATATATAAATAATTAATAGCAGGTAACAATTATAATTACCTGCTATTATCATAAAACCAATATTAATCTTCAGCTAAAACCAATATACCCAATTTATAACCTAATATATATTGCTATATAAATAAGCTAGCTCACCGAATATATTAATCAGTCGCTCGACTACAAATGTACTCATAATAGCTATATTCATCCACATGGGACTAATAATAACCACTAATAAATACAAGAATAATCTTAACTTTGAATATATTACCTATACTTCAACCATATAAATGGAAAGTTTGTTAAAAACATAAACCAAAGAAAGAAGATAAATAAAATAGCCTAAATACAAATAATATACTCTCATCGCCGACATACAATAATATAAGGTCATTACACTATTATATATCTTTGCTCGAATAATATAAAACCCATAATTAAAATCTTATATTACTCTTATTTCAACTAATATTAATCTCATACTAGTATTATAATCATAAAAAAAATTTTTATACATAAAAATAAAAAAATATTGACAAAGTAAAAAACTTTGTGTTATAAATAACGTAAATTATATTTATTTTTATCTTAAAATATTAAATTTAAAATCTTTAAATTAAAAATTTCTAAAAAGTAATCCCACA
>CANQHH010000049.1 GCA_947623615.1 uncultured Clostridia bacterium
AATACACCAATGCAACAAACAAATACAAATATGAACAATAATTACTATAATCCATATTTTATGCCTACATTTTAGAAAGTAATTTACGATAAAAATACTTCCGTATGATGTAATAAAAAATCATATAGGAGGTATTTTTTTGTTTATATGCGAGCAAGATTATGTAATTTATGAAAAACTTGACAAATCTGATTATAAGGTGTATACTAATATACGGAAACAGTATACCAGTATAAAGGAGAAAAAGTAATGAAAGAAGAACAAATAATTGAATCGGCAAGAAAATTATTTAGAAAATTTGGATTTAAAAAAGTATCTATGGATGAAATTGCAAGAGAAGCAGGAGTAACAAAAAGAACGGTATATTCGTATTTTGATAGTAAAGAGGCTTTATTGAATTATTTCATACATGAAGAAATCAAAAATATGAAGGATATTATAGAGGAGATTGAAAAAAGCAATGACGATATATTTAGCAAGATTAATCAAGTAATTTACAGATTACTAAAATATAGAAAAGAGCGAGACTTTTTAAATATAATAACAGAAGAAGCAGAGATACTAAAAAATCCGATTGTAATTAAAAGTTTAAAATTAATTGATGACCAAATACAAAATTATATAAAGGAAAAATTGATAACAGCTAAAGAAAAAGGATATATATATTATGAAGATTTAGACATTACAGCTTTTTTAATTTATAAAATGTATATTGCGTTAATTTTAGAATGGGATGAAACAAAAGAAAGGGAATTAGATGAACAAAAGATAGCAAATATTATTTCAAGAATTTTAAAAAATGGTTTAAGAAGGGAAGTTTGATATTGTGAAAAGAGAAAAGATTATGAAAACAATAATATTTGTTGTTGTGTTATTAATTCCAATAATTTATAGCTATTTTTATTTGAAATCATATTGGGATCCTTATGGAAATTTAACAGGAATGAAAATTGCTATTGTAAATTTGGATAAAGGTGATGGCGAGGAAAATCAAGGAAAAGAATTTGTACAAAGTCTAAAAGATAGCAATGTATTTAACATTTGTGAAGTAGACGAAAAGGAAGCAAATGAAGGAATGGAAAAAGGAAAATACTATGCAACTATAACTATTCCAAGCAATTTTTCTAAAGATTTAAATAGTGCATCTAGCAGAGATAAAAGAACAGCTAAAATTGTATACAGTCCAAACCAAGAAACAAACTATTTAGCCACACAAATTATAAATAGTGCGGTAAAAACTATGGAAATGGACTTAGAGGAAAAGATAGACGGTAAAATAGTAGATAGTTTAGTAAATGAATTAGAAGATGTGCCTAATAGTTTAGAAAAAACATCAGATGGAGCAGAAGAGATATTAGATGGCTCTAAAGACCTAAATACAGGATTGAAAAAGTTAAATGATGGAGTTGAAACTTTAAATAGTAGTTATAAAGAGTTTGATAAAGGAGTGAAATCAGCATCAAAAGGAAGTAAAACATTAAATAGTGGAATAAAAGAGGTAAGCTCAGGAGTATCGGACTTAAATAGTGGGGCAGATGAGTTAAATAGTGCAATTACTCAAATAAATTCAGGTGTTAGTACATTATCATCAAAAAGTGATACAGGAATTACAACCTTAAAAACAGGAGTAACACAGGCAAATGAAGGAGCTAAGAACTTGAATACAGGAGTCACATCCTATGTTGATAATAGTACGCAAATTATAGCAGGACTTTTACAAGTAGTGCAGTTGCAAGGAGGAGCAAAAAATCCAGATACGCAAAAACTAATAGGAAGTGCAAATGTTTTCTTGAATTCTGGAGCAGGAAACACATTGAAAAAAGGTTCAAAGGATTTATATGATGGTACAAAAAAATTGGTAAAAGGTACAAATAATTTAACAACTCTATCGACAGGAATAACCAATTTGCAGTCAGCTTTAGAAAAAGTAAAAACAGGAAGTAAACAGTTAAAAAGTGGAATAAAAACATTAGATACAGGGACAAAGTCATTAAAAACAGGAAGTAATGATTTATCAAAAGGATTAGTTACATTAAGTGATAGTTCTTCAAAGGTAAAAACTTCATTAAATACATTAGAAACTGGAACGAAAAATGCGTATGATGGAAGTACTAAGTTAGTAGATGGAGTAGAGGAATTTGATAAAGAAATAAAAGAGGGAATAGTAGATACAAAGGAACAATTAAAAGACCTAACTGGTATGAAAGAGGTTGTTGAAAATCCTGTCGAATTTGAAACTAAAGCTTATGGAGATGTAAATTCGTATGGTATAGCATTTACGCCGTTATTTTTATCTATAGGCTTATGGGTAGGAGCATTGATGTGTTATGTAGTTATGTATTATGATCAGAAAAATAGATTTGGAATTTTAGGAAGTCATAGTAATAATAAATTTTTACAAAATTTATTGTATATATTAATAGGTGCAGTAGAGGGAATTATAACAGGCGTATTATTAAAAATGGGATTAGGATATGAAATAGAAAATATAGGACTATATTATTTTGCAAGTGCTTTGATAGGAGTAACATTTATGAGCATAATACAATGTTTAATAAGGAACTTTGGAGATGTTGGAAAATTCTTGGCATTGATAATATTAGTATTGCAACTTGCAGCATCAGGTGGAACATTCCCAGTAGAAACAATAAGTGAAGGTTTCCAACCATTAACATCATATTTACCAATGACATATTCTATAAAATTATTAAGAGAAATATTAATACCAACAGCAAGTAATTTGAAAGGAAACTATATAGCAATTTTAATTGGTATAACTGTTGTTACATTAATTATTACATATATTGTAGACTTGATAAGAAATAAAAGAAATGCAAAGACTAGTGCATAACAGTAATTATTATAAAAAAACGCAGACTATTTATAAAAAGTAGTCTGTGTTTTTGATTAATCATATTTCAATTTTGGGTTGATATTTTTCAAGCCACATATTTACTTGGCAAAGGTAAGCCATGAGTTGAGGACCGAGTCATTAACTGTCCAAACCATGGTCTTGTAAATGCTGTTCCATCAGTACGCAATATTTCTAAAATATAATTTCGATTAAGAAGTTCATTTATAGGTGCATTTTTATCTTTCATTATATTATCAAGCTTTTCTTTTACAGAATTTAGGTATGTTGGATTCCAAGTTTTAGGATATGGACTTTTTTTCCTGTCTATAATTTCATCTGGTAATAAATCTTTCATTACATATCTTAAAAGTCCTTTTTCTCTGCCGTTTAGAGCTTTTATTTCCCAAGGAATATTCCATACATATTCAGCGAGTCTATAGTCACAGAACGGCACACGTATTTCAAAACCATTATACATTCCCATTTTATCAGAGCGATCTAAAAGAGTTTGCATAAACCAATTTAAAGTAAGGTGTGATATTTTTCTTTTTTCAGATGTTTCTTTAGTATCAGATTCTAATATTTCAACTTCTGATAAGCTTTCTTTGTATCTATAATCTATATATTCTTTTAAATCTAATTTATTAGAAATTGTTGGATTAAGCAATTCTTGTCTTTCATCGATTGCTATTGACCATGGAAAAGTTCCACTTTGTAGTGCATCTTGCCTAAAAAACCATGGATAGCCACCAAATATTTCATCAGCACATTCTCCGGTAAGAGTTACAGTTGCTTCATTTTTTACATTTTTGCAAAATAGTAGTAAAGAAGAATCTACGTCAGCCATACCAGGTAAGTCACGTGCTATCATAGCGTCTTCAAGAGCCGAAACTAATTCAGGGGTATCTAAAGTTACTGTATGATGGTTTGTATTTAACTGTTCACGCATTAATTCTATATAGTAGTTATCCGAATTGGGCTGAAAATCCGTTTTTTGAAAGTTTTTGTCATTATCTACATAATCTACAGAATAGGTATCTAGTTTGGGCAATCCATTTTCTTTACAATAGTTAGATGCATATAATGTAATTATACTAGAATCTAGACCTCCTGATAAAAAGGTGCAAAGAGGTACGTCAGATACTAGCTGTCTATTTATAGAGTCCTCGAGCAAATATCGGACTTTATCGCAAGTGTTACTAAAAGTATCTTTATGTTTATAGCTTTTTAGTTTCCAATATTTTTTTACATGTATACCACTGTCATTGTAAACAAGATAACTTGCAGGCTTTAGTTCAAAAATATTTTTGAAGGCTGTAAGTCCAGCAGTATGAGCAGGACCTATGCCAAATAGTTCACAAATTCCTTGCTTATCTAGTATAGTTTCAATTTTAGGGAATTTTAATATGGCTTTTATTTCAGATGCAAAAATAAAATTGTTGTCGAAATGTGTGTAGTATAAGGGTTTTACTCCGAAATGATCTCTTGCCATAAATAGTTGTTTATTATTCGAGTCCCAAATAGCAAATGCAAATATCCCATTTATCTTATGTACAACATTTTCCTTAAAATGAATATATGATTTCAATAAAACCTCTGTATCAGAGTGACTTTCAAAAGTGAATCCATTTTGTGTTAGTTCTTCTCGTAGTTCTTTTGTATTATACAATTGTCCGTTGTATACTAAAGTATATGTGTTACCATTATAATTATATGACATAGGCTGTTTTCCGCCATCTGGGTCTATAACTATTAATCTTCTATGACCTAAAAGAACATTAGGTTCTGTATAATAGCCACATTCATCAGGTCCACGATTACTTAAAGTGTCATTCATATCAATAATTATATGTTTTTTATCAGAAATATCATGCTTTAAATTTATAACTCCAACTAAACCACACATAATAAATTACCAGTCCTTTCAAATAATATTATATATAATATATGTTATGATATGTATTTTGTGCATTTACAATAAATAAAACACAATAATATTTCATACAATCATTGAAAAACGACATATATTAGTATATAATATATAAATATAAGTTATAGTTGAGTTGAGAACAATTAAAAGAAAGAGGGTCAATAATGAGGAAAAAAGATTTCCGGTTGTCCAAATTAAAAAAACAGCTGGTCCAAAAGAAAGAAAATGGAATTAAGCATGTTGTCTGGAAAATAAACCAGGAACAGCTCGAATATCTTTCTGGATTAGAATTATTCAAAATTGAACCTTATCTGTATACTGTAAAAACAAGACGGTGTAAAGGTAACTATAAAGACTTGCCTCAGTTACTGAAGTATTTGCACCAGAAAAACAAAAAAGGTGTAAAACAGGTAACGATGTACCTGTCACCAGAGGAAGTTCAACTTCTCAATGATTATGGTGTAAGCCATAGAGTTGGAAAATATAAAATAATTCTCAACGAGTAGCATCCCCATAGAGGGAATGCAGAGGTGGTTGCTTTGCGATCACCTCTTAAAAATGCTGAAAAAGTTATTGACTTAAATACCATAAAAATATATAATTTTACTGAATTATTAAATATGATTTAAGAGGAGGAATTTTTATGCCATTAGTAACAACTAAAGATATGTTTGAAAAATCAATGAAAGAACATTTTGCAATAGGAGCTTTTAATATAAACAATATGGAGATAATACAAGGAATTGTAGATGCAGCGGCAGAAGAAAAATCACCAGTTATATTACAAGCATCTTCAAGTGCTATAAAATATGCAAGAATAGGATATTTGAAAAAAATGGTGGAGGCAGCTTTAGATGAGTATGATATTCCAGTTGCATTACATTTAGATCATGGTCCAGATTTTGAAACTTGCAAAATGTGTATTGATAATGGATTTTCGTCTGTAATGATAGATGGTTCAAAATATGATTTTGAAGAAAATGTAGAATTAACAAAAAAAGTAGTTGACTATGCTCATTCAAAAGGGGTAGTAGTAGAAGCAGAACTAGGAAAACTTGCAGGAATAGAAGATGATGTAAATGTATCAGCATCTGATGCAATGTATACTGATCCAGAACAAGCAAGAGAATTTGTTGAAAGAACAGGTTGTGATTCATTGGCTATAGCAATAGGAACAAGCCATGGAGCATATAAATTTAAAGGGGAAGCACGTTTAAGATTTGATATATTACAACAAGTAAAAGAAAAATTACCAAATACTCCAATTGTATTACATGGAGCATCAACAGTAATACCAGAACTTGTAGAAATGTGTAATAAGTATGGGGGAGATATTCCTGGAGCAAAAGGTGTACCAGATGAAATGCTTCATCAAGCAAGTATTTCAGGTGTATCAAAAATAAATGTAGATACAGATTTAAGATTAGCTATGACAGCAGCAATAAGAAAATTGTTTGCAGAAGAACCTGCTAAATTTGATCCAAGAGCATATTTATTACCTGCAAGAGAATTAATAAAAGAAACAGTAAAACATAAAATTAGAGATGTATTTGGTTCAAGTAATAAAATATAGCGAACAAATAGGAAAATCTTTGATTTTTCCTATTCAACAAAAAAGATAATATCGGAAAGCCTAAATAAACTTTCTGATATTATCTTTTTGTTTAAGTTTTTCCACCTAAATGTTTTCTCATTCTCATTTCAGCATCCTTTTTAGCAATATCTTGACGTTTATCATATAGTTTTTTACCTTTACCAATTCCAAGTTCAATCTTTAAAAAATTGCCATTAAAATATAAACAAATAGGTACAAGAGTATAGCCTTTTTGCTTGATTAAACCTGTTAGCTTGTTTATTTCTCGTTTATTTAAAAGTAATTTACGGGTACGTAATGGGTCTTTATTAAAAATATTACCATGTTCATAAGGACTTATATGCATACCATAAATGTATACTTCGCCATTTTTAATATTTGCATAACTATCTTTTAAATTAACTTTTCTATTACGAATAGATTTTATTTCTGTTCCTGTAAGAACAATACCAGCCTCAATAGTACTATCAATACTGTAATTGTGTCTTGCAGTAGGGTTGTTTGCAATTATTTTTTTTACCATAATTTACATCCTTTAAAATATATTTAGGTTTTATATTACCTAATAAATATTATATAATGAAAATTTGTATATAACAAGATAAATATGAAAATAATAATATACATATAAAAACCTAAACAATTTTGAATTGTTTAGGTTTGGAATATACAACAAGGCCTAAATTACTTTTTTATTGAATACTTTTCTTATAAATCATCTGAATTTATATAAGAATTGTTATTAGAAGAACGCTCTTTGAAATAAGACCATAATAGAACACCAACTCCGATAGCTGTAATACCAATAACAATCCATGTATATGTTGTTGTTGGTATTGTAGTTCCAGCATCAGTTCCAGTACCTAAATCTGTAGCAGTTCTTGTAGCAGTATAGTTATCACCATTATTTCCATTATTATTATCTCCCATTGTTCCCATCATGCTTCTTGCACCATTACCTACAGTGTTTATTCCATCTTGTACAGTTCTACCAATAGCACCACCAACATTTTCAACTGTGTTTTCTGCGGTTCCTACAGCATTTCTAACATCGTTTTTCATATTGTCCATATTATTTGCAGCAAATGTATAAGATAGGGAAAAAAGTGAAATAATAAGGGTAATTATTGAAATTGTTAAAATTTTATTTTTCATCTTATTAACCTCCTTAAAAATTTGAGTAAAAAAATTTCTCATTAATATTATTGTTTTTTATAATTAAAATATACCCTTATAAAAATATAAAAAATTACAAAACATAACAAAAAAAGGTATCTTAAATAAAATTTAAGATACCGAAAAATAAAAATTTATTTTAATCTAATAAGAATAGCTATTGAAAGTAAAATTAAAATAATACCAACAGTTATCAAAAGTAAACTCAAAATATTAGAAGTACTTAAACCTTCTTCTACTATAGTACCAACACCAGCAGCTTGTACAACTTCATCAGGTGTAGATGATGTGTCATCTTCTTCAGTGGCATCTGGATCTTGTTGATCAGTTGGATTTTCAGTTGGATTTGCTGTTGGGTCTTCAGTTGTTGGATTTTGAGTTGGATCAGCTGTTTGATCAATTACAGGATCTACAATTGATTCATTTGCGTCAGTTACTTCTTGGTTTGTATCAGTGGCAGGAAGATTCATATCTATATTAGTAGCATGTATACTATAAAAATTTAAAAATAAAGCAAATATAATTAAAATAATAGATAATATTCTGATAGTTTTTGACATTAATATGTACCTCCAATATAAAAATTAAAAATTAACAATATAATAATACACAAAATAAAATAAAAAGTCTAGTGATTTTAAAAAAAAATATAAATAATTTAAAAATTAGTGATATAATATATAAAAATTATTGCAGGAGAAGAAAAATATGGAAGTCAAAAAAGAGATTATTGTTTTTGGAGGATCTTTTAATCCACCACTAAATTCGCATTTTTCATTAGCAGAACAAATTGTTAATGAGTATGAAAACATTGAAAAAGTGCTGTTTGTACCAGTTAATAGTAAATATGAAAAAGAGCATTTGATATCAAATGAAGCAAGATATCAAATGTTAAAACTTGTTTGTGATAAAAATGAAAAATTTGATGTGTCAAGAATTGAGATAGATAGTCCAAGAGCGTTATATACAATTGAAACATTAAGTATTTTAGAAAAAGAATATCCAAATAATACTATAAAATTTGCAACAGGAACAGACAATTTGAAACAGATACATACATGGGAAAAAGCAGATGAATTAACAAAGAAATTTAAAATTTTAGTCCTTGAACGAGATAATGATGATATGGACGAAATTATTGCCAATAACGAATTTTTAAGTGAAAATAAATCTTCATTTATAAAAGTAAAAAATAATATTAGAAGTAATTTAAGTTCAACATTTGTTAGAGATAAAATAAAAGCAGGAAAAAGCATAAGATATTTTACTCCTGATGAGGTAATTGATTATATGCAAAATAATAAATTGTATGAATAAGGAAAGAAGGGAAGATAATGTTAGAAAAACAAAAATTACAAGAAGAGGCAGAAAATGCCATAA
>CANQHH010000050.1 GCA_947623615.1 uncultured Clostridia bacterium
CCTTTGAACATTATTTTTAGAGTACTTGCATCATCCACATCAGAAAACTCATCTTCCATAATATCCATTCCAATTCTCGTCTCTGATGTACTTGGTAGATACTTTGTCATATCACTATTTACTTTTACTTTTCCCATCCAAATAACTGACATTACTGTAAATACTATAAATATGAATAATATTATATATCTTTTGTTCACAATAAAATCCGTAATTTTTCGCATATTTTACCTTCCCATACAATTTTCATTTATACAATTTATTCCATTCACGTAAATTATATTTTACCATATTTATAGCATTTTTTCAACTTGTTATATTTCAAAAAATTTATCCCTCACATATCCAATCATAAAAATTTTTCTCATGCATATAGTTAAATAGTATTTATATTTTTTCAAGAATACTGGAAAGGACTGGTTCAATTTATGAAAAAATACAAACTTGCAATTGTAGGATGTACAGGTTTAGTCGGCAGAACAATATTACAAGTATTAGAAGAAAAGCATTTACCTATATCAGAATATGGTTTATTCGCATCAAAAAAATCTGTTGGAAAAACAATGCATTTTATGAACAAAGAATACATCGTAAAAGAACTAAATGAAGCATCTTTTGACGCTGGATATGATTTTGCTATTTTTTCTGCTGGTGGAAATACATCAAAAAAATATTCACCTATCGCATCTAGTAAGGGCTGTATCGTTGTCGATAACAGTAGTGCATTTAGAATGGATGAAAACGTTCCTTTGGTCGTCCCTGAGGTAAACCCAGAAGAAATTGCAAATAATAATGGAATAATTGCTAATCCTAATTGCTCTACAATCCAAGCTGTCGTTGCACTAAAGCCTTTGGACGACAAATACAAGATTAAAAGAATAGTATATTCAACATACCAAGCTGTGTCTGGTAGTGGTAGAGACGGTGTTATTGATTTGATAAATGGCATAAAAAATTATTCAAATTTTATATCCGAATCATCTGACTCTGACGACTATCTCTCATCTCCTGATTCGAATTACAAACTTGAAAAGTTTCCTTACCCTATTTTTTCAAATTGTTTACCACATATTGACGTTTTTTTGGATAACGGATATACCAAAGAAGAAGAGAAAATGATTAATGAAACTAGAAAAATATTAAAAAAG
This sequence comes from uncultured Clostridia bacterium, assembly GCA_947623615.1. Classification (GTDB taxonomy): domain Bacteria; phylum Bacillota; class Clostridia; order TANB77; family CAG-508; genus CALXVA01. The sequence continues at coordinate 1,149 of CANQHH010000050.1, forward strand.
CCTGATTTAAAAATAACAGCAACTACAGTAAGAGTACCTGTTTTTAATTCACACAGCGAATCTATTAATGTTGAATTTGAAAAAGACTTTGACATGTCAGAACTTATTGAAACATTAAAAAAAGCACCTGGAATAGTAGTTCAAGATGATACTCAAAATTTGGTATACCCTATTGCAACCAACGCTTCAGGTTATGATGAAGTTTTTGTAGGTAGAATTCGTAAGGATTTTAGTGTTTCTAGTGGAATTAACCTTTGGGTTGTTTCTGATAACATTAGAAAAGGAGCAGCAACTAACGCTGTACAAATTGTGGAAAAAATGCTTTGAGCATTTTAATATGACTTGTCCCTAAATCCTAAAAAAAAGGAATTGGGGTCTGTCCCTTTTTTGGAAGGAGGTAATTATGGTTTTTAAAGGTGTGCGGAACGGCGCTGGTTACGCCGTTTACAAATGATGGAGAAGTTAACTTTGAAGAACTTAGGAAATTGATTGAGTTTCAAATTTTGGAAGGTGCTGATAGCCTGATTATTTGCGGTACTACTGGAGAAGCATCTACAATGACCGAAAATGAAAAAAAAGATGTCATAAAATTTGCGGTTCAAATTGCTAGGCACAGAGTTCCTATAATTGCTGGAACTGGAGGAAATAACACAAAACAGGTTATCGAAATGTCTAAATATGCTGAAAAAGTTGGAGCTGATGCACTTTTAATTGTTACACCATATTACAACAAAACTACTCAAACTGGACTAATCGCCCACTACAAATCAATCTCAGAAAATACCAAACTTCCTATTATTTTATACAATGTTCCTGGTAGAACTGGAATAAATATAGAACCTAAAACTTGTCTTGAACTCTCTAAAATTAAAAATATTGTAGCTATTAAAGAAGCTAGTGGCAATATCTCTCAGGTTGCTCAAATTGCTTCTTTATGTAAAAATAACTTGGATATCTATTCTGGAAATGATGACCAGATTCTTCCTATTCTTTCTCTTGGCGGTATTGGCGTTATTTCCGTACTTTCAAATATATATCCTAAATTTGTTCACAATATGGTATACAATTACTTAAATGGAAACTTAACTGATGCAACTAATTCACAAATCAGAGCTATTAACCTTATTAATTCTCTATTTTGTGAGGTAAACCCTATTCCTATAAAATACGCAATGAATCATATAGGATTCAACTGTGGTAATCCTCGTTTACCTCTAATTGAACTTTCTAAATCTGGAAAAGAACGATTAATAAACTGTATAAAAGAATTTGATTATTAACTTTTCTTAACATTACTAACCAAAATTAACAAAATATCAACAAATTCTTAACACTTTATTATTTTTTTATTAAAGTATTCACTTAATTAATTTATAATGCTATAATATATCATATAACATAAATTAAACATTAATATTATCAGAGGAGACACTTCATGAATTCTTTAATAAAAAACAAGAGAAAAAAATATATAAGTAGACAAGAATTCTTTTCAATTATAGATGAAATTACATCTAACAAAACAGTTAGACAAATGAAATTATATACTCAACATGGTAATACATCATGTTATACCCATTGCTTAAGTGTTGCATATTATAGCTACTTCATTGCAAAAAAATTTGGATTAGATTATAGGTCAACTGCTCGTGCTGCAATGTTGCATGATTTATTTCTATATGACTGGCATAATGAACATTCTGACCCAGAATTCACATCACCTCATGCCTTCTCTCATCCCAAAATAGCTTTACGCAATGCTTTACAGCTATTTGAACTTAACCGTATAGAACAAGATATCATAAAAAAACATATGTGGCCTGTTACTATATCTCTTCCAAAATATAAAGAAACATACATTGTAACTCTTATGGATAAATATAGTGCAATTAGAGAAACTTACATATACTTTCAAAGCCAATTAAAACGTAATAAATTATATAAATATGCATATATTTTCTTAGGATTTTTACTTTTTCGTATAATCGATTAGAGGAGGGTATCCTTAAATAGGATCCCTCCTCTATTTCTATGAAAATATTTATATTATTACTATTATTCTTTTTATTCCAATATCTCTATTCTAACATAAAATCTAAACTTTTTAATCAAGTATGCTCATGTTTCCTATTGCACTTTCATTATTAACTCCATTATTTACTTCGTTTCCACTCATGCTGTTTCCCATGTTCTCATTTGCAATAGTATTTGTACCACTTTGTTCATTTGTCATTATTTCATTTTGACCAGCTATTGTATTTTGGTCTCCTACTTCGTTTTGACCAGCTATTGTATTTTGATTCCCTACTTCATTTTGACCTGTTGTTGTTTCTGATTCTTCTCCTTCACTTTGACCTGGTATTGTATTTGGATTTCCTGTTTCATTTTGATTTGACATTAATCCATTGTCTCCTACCACAAAACCTAAAAATAACGCAGTTCCTCCTATTTTTTGAATATTAATTCCATTAACATTCAAGATATTCAATGTTGACATTAATGCCATAGCACCACCTTGGTTTCCTAAGTAACTATTTAGACCTAATTGTGAAATCTTACTAGGTATTACAGTTTGTACTTTGCTAGATATACCATTAACAAAAGGCATTAATTGTTCTATTGTATAATTATTTATTATTACAGAATCCGAATTTTTCAATTCTGGAATTTCTTCTACTTCTGATGCTACTTCTATGTTTTGCATATAGACAGATTTAACTGTATTCATATCTTCACTGATTGTTATTTCTCCCTCATTAGTTATCTTTCCATCTTGCACTTTACCTAAATTAGTTGTCATTAATATCGAATCAGAGCTTGAAGCATCTGGTAAAATTGTTATACTATTTACAGTATTTGAATCTGTTACTGATTTTTGTAATATTATTTGCATTGTAGCATTTGAACTTGTTTCTAAGTCTGAATTTATACTGTTAATTGGTTGTGAGCCAGTACTTTCCATTGTTTGAATATCTTCATTTACACTATTTATTGCATTACCATCTACATTATTTGTTACATTTTCAACACTATTTTGTCCTACACTATTACCAATTATTTCTGTATTTCCATTTCCTCCTATATTGTTTGTAAATGAAGATACATCATTTGTAACCATATAATTTGTTGTCATATCATTTATTCCGTTAGTATTACTTTCTATAGTATTATTTTGCTCTACAACACCTGTACTTTTATCATCTTCATAAATATTTAAAGACCCTTGTTCATTAATTGCTTCAATATTTATTACTACTTTTTTCTCATTTCCATTGCTTTCATTGTCTATTGATATTCTTCCCTCATCACCAACTTGTATCACAGCCTTTATAACTTTCATTTGACTTTCATATATAGTAAGTATAATGTCAGAATCAATACTTAAATTTTCTTGTACATCAGCTGTCATCCTCTCGATTGTTTGAGCTAATACCGTTATATCTGTATATTCTGCAGGAATTCCTACATCAGATAACTTGTTACTAATTATAACTAAAGAAGTGTTATCTTGTTGTAATGCTGTTAAGCAATTAATGATTATTTGTTTAATTTCACTTCCACTTAAATTTAATGTATAAGCATTTGCACTATATGTTTTGTCACCAACTGTAATTTGACTTCCGTTTAGTTTACTAAATTTATCTTCTGGAATACTGTCAAATATAACTTTAGAATATGTTTCAATTATATACTTCTTTTGTTCATCTGTTAAATCACTTAACTGATATATCCCTTCAAAATTTATACTATCAGGTATTTTCTTTATGTCATCTTCTGAAAGTCCTAATTTTTGTGCATATTCTTTAAAACCAGAATCTTTAAATCCCATATATAATCCTAATATATCATCACATTTTATTGCATATACATCTCCACTATTTACATATGATGCTTTTAATAAATCATTGGTTCCATTTTTCAACGCAACCTCTGAATATTTTCTTCCTGTATTGTTATCTCTTCTTGATGCAGTTGTTAAATTTATATTTTTGGTATCTCCATTTTCTGTAATTGATAAATTCAAATTTCCGCTAGATGTATATGTGTTAGTTAATTTAAAGTCATTTTGTTCTTTTACATTTTCATTTTCAAAAACATCCATTATCTCATAACTTTGAGATATACTTTTCATAAACAATTCTTTATCACTCTTAAACATATCTGTAGCTAAATATAAAAATGCAAATATTCCTGCCCCTATCATAATCAATAATATAATTGGTATAATTATTAATAATATTTTTTTCTTACCCATTTTCTTTCTCCTTTACTTTATATTACTTTTTACAAACGTTGCTTAACCACTTCATACATTATAATTCCAGCTGAAACAGAAGCATTTAAAGATGTTATTTTTCCTTTCATTGGAATCTTTATTAAAAAGTCACAATTTTCTTTTACCAGTTTGCTTATTCCAAATCCCTCACTTCCAATTACAATAGCTACAGCTCCTGTATAATCTTCATTATAATATAATGTATCTGTTTGCATATCAGTTCCATAAATCCATACATCATTTTCTTTTAACATCTTTATTGTATCATTTATATTATTTACTCTTGCAATCTTTATATGCTCTACCGCTCCTGCTGATACTTTATTTACCGTTGAATTAACACCAACAGCTCTTCTTTTTGGTATAATTACTCCATGAACACCTGCTGTTTCTGCAGTTCTTATTATAGACCCTAAGTTATGTGGATCTTCAATTCCATCCAAAATTAATATAAATGGCTTTTCATTCTTTTTTCTTGCCTCTTCTAAAATATCTTCTACTTCACAATAGTCAAATGGTGGCACTATAGCAATTACCCCCTGACTATTATTAGTTTGTGACATTTGATTTAATTTTGCTTTACTAACTTTAGTAATCACAACTTTTCTCTTTTTAGCAATTTCTATAATTTTATTTATTGAACCATGTTTTTCTCCTTCTGATATAAATATTTTATTTATATCTCGTCCAGATTCTAATAACTCAATAACAGCATTTCTACCTTCGACTTGATCATCAAATTGTTTGTTATTTTCCTTCATATATTCACCCTATTCATTATCTAATTTTAGAACACTTAAAAATGCTTCTTGTGGTATTTCTACATTTCCTATTTCTCTCATCTTCTTTTTACCACGTTTTTGCTTTTCTAACAATTTCTTTTTTCTTGTAATATCTCCACCATAACATTTAGCCAAAACATCTTTCCTCATAGCTGAAATTGTTTCCCTAGCAATAACTTTACCACCTATTACTGCTTGCAAAGGTATAATAAATAGTTGTCTTGGTATAACTTCTTTTAGTTTTTCTACCATTTTTTTACCACGTTCATAACTATTGTCTTTATGAACAATAAAAGATAAAGCATCTACACCTTCACCATTTATCCATATATCTAGTTTCACCAACTCAGACCTTTTATATTCCTTAAACTCATAATCAAATGAAGCATATCCTTTTGTCTTTGATTTTAACTTATCAAAGAAATCATATATAATTTCATTTAATGGTAATTCATATATTAATGTAACTCTGTTTTCGTCTAAATATTTCATATCTACATATATGCCTCTTCTGTTTTGACATATTTCCATTATGTTTCCAACAAATTCCTTAGGAGTTAATATTTCTGCTGTAACCATTGGCTCTTCCATATATGATATTTCAGTTTGTGGTGGTAAATCAGATGGATTATATAATTCTATAACTTCTCCACTTGTTTTGTGTACCCTATAAATAACTGAAGGTGATGTTGTAATTAAGCTCAGCTCAAATTCTCTATCTAATCTTTCCTCTATAATTTCCAGATGCAATAATCCTAAAAAACCACATCTAAACCCAAAGCCTAAAGCTCCCGAAGTTTCAGGTTCATATTCTAAAGCTGCATCATTTAATTTTAATTTTTCTAATGCAACCTTTAAATTTTCATAATCACTACCATCCATAGGATAAATTCCACAATATACCATTGGATTTACTTTTTTATATCCAGGTAAAGGCTCTGGTGCCTTATTTTCTTTCAATGTAATTGTATCTCCAACTCTAATATCTGACAGGCTCTTTATACTAGCAGCTATATATCCAACTTCACCTGCCACCAATTCGTCACACGGCTCATAACTACCAGGTTCAAAATGTCCAACCTCAGTTACTGTAAAAGCTTTATTTGATGCCATAAGTATAATATCGTCTCCAACTTTAACCTTGCCATCTTTTACTCTTACATACGCAATTGCTCCCTTATATTCATTATAAATTGAATCAAATATTAAACACTTAAGTGGCGCATTTTCTTCGCCCACAGGTGGTGGTAATTTTGTAACAATTTGTTCTAAAACTTCCTCCACATTTAGACCTGTTTTTGCAGATATACATGGTGCCTCATCTGCTGGTATACCTATTATATCTTCAATTTCCTTTTTTACTTCATCTGGTCTTGCATTTGGTAAATCTATTTTATTTATGACTGGTAAAATTTCCAAATTATTATCAATAGCTAAATAAACATTTGCAAGTGTTTGAGCTTCTACCCCCTGACTACTATCAACAACAAGTATAGCCCCGTCACATGCTGCCAAACTTCTTGACACTTCATAATTAAAATCCACATGCCCTGGAGTATCTATTAAATTAAGCTCATATTCATTTCCATCTTTTGCCCTATATTTCATTCTTACTGCTTGAGATTTTATTGTTATTCCTCTTTCTTTTTCTATATCCATATTGTCTAATACTTGACTCTCCATCTCACGTTTTGTAAGAACACCTGTCATTTCTATTAATCTATCCGCCAAAGTAGACTTTCCATGATCAATATGTGCTATTATACTAAAATTTCTAATAAATTTCTTTTTATCTTCCTGCATATAGCCCCCTTTACTTACATAATTATATTTATTTTTATTTGCATTGTCAACTTTCTTCCTTTACATTTTATCAAATATATTGTAAAATACTAGAAGATTCTGGTATTAAGGTGATATAATGTATAAATATATTTCAAAAAGTGAAAATGACACAATCGAATTTGCAAAAAAAATTGCATCTAATTTAAAAGAAGGAGATATAATTGTGTTATCTGGTGAACTCGGATGTGGTAAAACAAAATTTGTTCAAGGTATTTTAGAATATTTCAATATTGCAGATGAAATTTCAAGTCCTACATTTACCATAGTTAATGAGTACATTACACCAAAAGTAAAAATCTACCATTTTGATGTTTATCGTCTATCAAATAGTGATGAATTTTACGAAATGGGTGGAGAAGAATATTTTTCTAATGGAATTTGTTTTATTGAATGGGGAGAAATTATACAAGATATCTTACCTAATCATTATATCCAAATTTCATTTAAAAAAAATGATAACAATGAAAATTATAGAGAAATATTAATTGAAAAGCGAGGAAAATAACATGAAAATTTTAGCTATAGACACATCATCCAAAATATGTAGTGTTGCTATTACTGAAGATGAAAAAAGTATTATAGAATTGCATAATGATGATGAAAAAACACATTCTGTAAAATTAATGCCAATGATTGATAAAGCTTTTAAAGAAACAAATTTAAGTTTAGATGATATAAACTTACTTGCATGCTGTATTGGACCTGGTTCTTTTACTGGTGTAAGAATCGGTATTGCTACTACTAAAGCATTTACAGATGCAAAAAACATTCCTGTTGTTGGAGTTAGCTCACTAGAAGGTTTAGCATACAATTTATTGTCTCCAAACATTCCAGTAA